>CALRKH020000025.1:0-35792 GCA_943367855.1 Asaia bogorensis
CCGGCAAAGGCAGCAAAAGCTCTTCCGGAAAAAGCTACAAAAACTGCCTCAAAGCCAGCTCCCAAACCGCAAGAGAAGCCAGCCAACAAGCCCAAGCCCCAGCCAAAGCCCAGCGATGAGGATGAGGATGAAGATGACCAGGAAGCCACACCGATTGAGCGCATTGATACTGATGTGCAATTCATCAAACGATATGCTTCCATGCACGGCAAAGTGAAAACCCAAGCCCAGGTATTGAACCTATTATCCGGCTTACAAAAGGCTATCCTGGAGCGGAGGATCCGAAAGGATTCACCTTATGCCAAGGAGGTAAATTTGATGCAGGAGCAGCTTATCAAAGCCTATGAGAAAATGGGCGACATGGCAGAGATTAAGATTGATGCAAAGAACCTGAAACGCTACCTGGAGATAGCCGGTAGCCAGGAGAACATGCTCTCCATTACTTTGCTGAAAGCCTATGTGAGCTTGAACGGCAAGAAGGGAATGAAGGAGAAAGCAGAGAAGCTCATTGAACGCATGACCAAGGCTGTCCAGAAAGGTAAAATCCACAAAAGCGACAAATACGCCAAGCGCCTTAATGATGCTTTCGAAAGCTTGAAAAATTTTGTAGCAGGAAATGCAGATACCTTGAAAATCAGCCGAGCTGAACTCAACGGTTTGATGGGAATCGTGGGTGATGATTTATTCGGTCAAAAAAAAAGTCTAAACGGAACCGATACCGAAGATGATGAGGAAGGTGCGATTGTAGTGCCCTCCGGTGAGCTGCTCGGAATGGACTTTGAAACGATCGGTCTCCAGGGCAAATACCGTGACCTCATTGGCGATCCCTCGGTTGGTTTTTCAGCCATGGTGTATGGCTTACCGAAGTCCGGAAAATCAACATTGTGTCTCGACTTTGCAAAGCACCTGGCCGAGCATCACGGGAAAGTTTTGTATTGTGCCGTAGAGGAGGGATTCGGATATACTCTGAAAGAAAAAATTGAGAGGCTCAATGCTTCACATCGGAACCTTTTTATCACGGATAGGATTCCGGCAGACCTTACACCGTATCAGTTTGTGTTCATTGATTCCGTCTCTAAAGCCGGAATGGATGTAGCAGACCTGGAAGAACTTCGCAAACAATATCCTGGCGTGTCTTTTATTTTCATTTACCACACAACCAAGGAAGGTCGCTTCAAGGGTGTGAATACCCATGCTCACGAAGTGGATGTGATTATCGAAGTTGGAAAAGGGGAAGCAAAAGCCACCGGCAGGTTTAATGCCGGTGGGCAAATGAAAATCTAACGAGTTGTGGTTTTAACAACCGGAGCGACATTAAGGATTTTGAATTTGAAATTATACTCCTTGTTTACACCATTTACTTGAAGTGGCATAAATACCCTGAATTCTAGTCCTTTGCTTGCCAATATTGCATTTTTAATATCGGGCTTATTTAAGTCCTGTGTTGCAAACAAATCTCTTTCTTCCCAGCCTCCAGGCCTCGAATAACCTGAGCTGTAATAACCATCTCTCCAATAGATATTGTCGGTTGGTATAATTACATCCTCATGCACTGTACCACCCGGTATTACACTTGGTGGCTGACTACTGTTTCTCTCATTATATTTTACGCCAGAGTGCATCACCTTACCAGGATTATCAAATTTGATAAATAATGTTTCATCCCAAATGATTTTGACTGTGTTTTGTGTTTTGTTTTTCATGGCAAACGCAACTTGCTTTTGCCCAATTGTAAAATCAACCGATATGACCGAATCTTCAAAGTGCATTACACTATTGCTGTCTAAAACAATTTGATTGGGTGTTTCAGTTAATGAATAAGTGTATTTATACTGCGTTCCATAAAAGGAAGACATACAGCCTGTCATTGCGATTAAGGCAGAAGACAAGGTGATAAGGGTTATTGATTTTCTCATAATAATTATTTTGAGTGCAAACCAACGAACATTCTTTGCCAAATAGGGTCAATCGTTTGGGAAAGTGATTGACTTTGACTTTATTTGACAAACTTTTTTTCGCATGTTCAATCAGAACAGAATATATCGGGTATTTCAACTGATTAACTATTTGAAGGCAAAGCCGGCAAAATCAGTCAGAAGCGTTATGCAGTTTTTGGACACCTCCGAACGCACAGTTTACCGTTACCTAGATATGCTGAAAGACCTGGGCTTCAAGATTGAAAGAGACAGTGGCAATCGGATATGGATCACCACCAACGGGAACACGGACATTGTTCCCTTCACCGATCAGGAGGCAGACTACCTGGAAAAGCTTATTAAAACAACCGGTAAGAGTAACAAATTAGCGGAGAGTGTATTGCAGAAAGTTCGTTTGTCCAGTGAGCTGCAAATGGGCGCTAATCTGTTATTCAAGGCACATTTAGGTCATATCGTTGAGCAAATATCCATAGCCATTATTGAAGGTCGGCAGTTGCTCATTAAAAATTACATTTCTGCGCATAGCCAAACCATTAGTGACCGGATTGTTGAACCCATGTGCTTTACAGACGACTATGAATCTGTATCGGCTTTTGAAATAAAGACCAAGCAGAACAAGTATTTCAATATCGAGCGCATGGCAGAGGTAGAGGTGCTGGATTCAAAAATGAAATACGAAAAGCAACATGAGTTTTACAAACCGGATATTTTTGGATTCCAGGGCAAGAGCTTGAACAAGGAAATTGAAATACAGATGAGCATGCGTGCATCCCAGGTGCTCAAAGAGGAATATCCTATGAGCATTCCCTACATCAAACACATCCCTGATACTGATCGATATTACTTTATGGCAAAGGTGCAGAGCTTCCAGGCTCCCGGCAGGTTTGTACTCGGATTCCTGGAGGATGTGAAAGTGGTAGGTTCAAAGGATTTCATCCGATACATCAGCCGTATCGTAAAAAAGAACCTCTAAAATAAGAAAACCAAAAGCAGAATTAATAAGAATGGAATACTAATGATTCCTGTCAGTGTTACCATACATCCTCTGGTTGTTCTGTTGTAAACTCGGTTGTAAGCAGCTTTCTTTGGATTCGTTAGCCAGCCCATACCCCTCGGAGCCTTAAAGCCCAGGTTATGGCGAATGATGCGCTTAACTGAAGTTCGGGCAGCGATTCGCTTGGTAAGGGACGGTATGCGAAATCCGAATTTCATTTTTAATTTAAAAGCCTTTGCAATAAAGAAGTACTTATTTGACGAGGCCCGGATTCATCATTTCTAGTTAATTCTTCATGCTGTTCAGGCCAATTTTCAATGGCCCATTTAATTGGAGCTAATTTATATGGTATATGAAGAACAAGCTCATTACGAATAATACTAGGGCAACGAACTGTATCAATTGATGTGCTATTGTTCAAATTAACCGCAACAATTGGAATATCTAAATCCAATGCGACCTCTTGTTCCCAAGTTACAAATCGGTGAAGATTTCTCGTTTTTTCCCCAATAAGTACAATAAGCAACTTTGCATTGTTTAATCTTTCACGCAATTTTCTTTTTATTGTTTCTTCGCTACTATCCTCACGCAAATTATTTATATCATGAGCATCATAAAAATCGAAATCAATATGATCAGAGGCTTTCCAGCCTTGCATTAGCCTGTAATAGCGAATATCAGAATCCGCATCGAAGCATACATAAACTTTATTTCTATAAGCCATAGTAATTAATTTTTTTGAGGAATAGATCTACTAATAACAATTGTGATAAACACGAAGGATATGACCAATTGAATCATTGAAACGGAATAGCCGATGTCTGAAATAGGATTAACTAATGAATAATTACCCGATACAGAATTTGTGATACTATACCAGATAGCATGCTTCAAATTGATTCCATATTCTCCCCATGAAAATTGATTAGAATAATAATTACTGTATAAATAAGCGAATGAGAGATTAGAAAATGAAATAGCAAGAAGTAGATTAATAAATCTTCTTCTCAAAGAATGCTCATCATTTTCTGACTGGTTGATCGCGTTTGTATCCCAAACATGGTAATAAAAATAAGTGTAAACATTGGTGATGATAAGATACCATACCAGAAAGCACAAGAACAAATTAGAGGATGAAGTGATGGAAATGATTGAAACTATTACCCATTTCAAAATGATGAAAATATCAACTGAAATCCTTGAGTATTTTGTCCTCATGTTGATTTCATTCGGAGAAGGGTTGAGTTTTTGACCGATTAATTTAAACAACTCAACAAGATTTAGAAATCTAAATCCCTCAATCAAAACTCGAAACAGCTCATATATAAAACCATATCTCATATTAATAATACTCTTTGATATACTGATAAGCCTTCTCAAATAATTCCTCCTCCTTATGAAGCTGATATTTGAGTAAGGTTTTACGAAGTGATTTTTGAACTTCTCTTTCTCCGGCGACTGAAGTTTGCCAACCAGGGAAGCGCACAATTTTTACAATTTCATCAATGTCATTTACAATGCGTTCAACTACAGCTGGTGTCTTGTCGTTTTTCATTTCGAGGAAAAGTTCTGTCAAAGCTGTCTTGGCTGACTTCCGTTCCTCCGGGGTGTACACATCTCTTTCAGCTTCCAAAGTTTCCTTTGCAAGCTGACACAGTTCCTTAATGAACTCAATACTACTAATCAATCCCTGCTCGGCTTTTAATCTTACAGCATCCAAACGCTCACTCAAAGCTCTGAAAATTGGATCGCCTGGTTTACCTCTAAACCTTGCAATTAGAATCCGAATCATTTTCTTTGCCTTGCCAGGATCCTTTTTATTCATTAAGTCATCAATGACCTCTGCATCTAATACCATTTCTTCCATGTCATCCACAATACCGTCAACATGAATATGCTCATGAATCAATGCTGTTGTTTGAGCCCCCAAGGCATGCCATAATAGACGACCATGGTCATCGGTAGCCGGCCGAACAGACGTGTAAACTTGGCTTAGCCATCTGTAATCTTTTTGGAAAGGATTTAATACTGCATCAGGACTTAATGATTCCCATACTTTGGATAGACTTACATAGTCCTTTGCGAAGGCATCTTTCTTTTCATTTGTATTGATACAATCCTGAGCTTGACTCAATCCTTCAAAACCTTCAATGCTTCTGTCGATTCCTGCAAAATGATTTAATGCCTTCTCCATAAAAATGGGAAGTTGATCTTTTAATTCTTGGAAGTTCGTTACAACTTGCTTAACTGATTCTTCATCAAATGCCAATGCTTGCGCTGTATTATCAAACACTCCGAAGTAATCCACAATTCGACCAAAGGTTTTATTCGGGAACAATCGATTTGTTCGGCATATAGCTTGTAAAAGTGTATGGTCTTTGAGTGACTTATCTAAATACATGGTTTGAAGTATCGGTGCATCAAACCCAGTAAGAAGTTTTGCTGTTACAATTAAGAAATTCAATCCGGAATTTGCATCATTGAATTTCTCAACTATTTTCTCTTGTTTGTCCTTGTCAATTGCCCACTTTTCTTTGAACTCAAATGTGTCGTTTGCAGAACTAGAAATAACAACAGCACTTGCTTCTGTTGCAAGATGTTTATCAAGTTCTTCTTTATACTGGACACAGGCCTCTCTGTCAGGAGTGACAATCATCGCCTTGAATCCTTGTGGCTCAACATGCTCACGATAGTGCTTTACTATATCCTCAACAATGGTTCTAACTCTCTCCGGAGATTTTAGAAAGACGCTCATTTTTGCCGCTTTCTGACTGAGAAGATTCCTATCACTCTCACTTAAATCATTTGCCATTTCAGCAAAAGCTATATCCATGCTTTCCTTATCAATGTGCACATTTGGTAAACGAGGCTCGAAGTGAAGTGGAAGTGTTTGTTGATCTCGAATACTATCTTGAAAGGTATATCGACTTAAATAACCCCCTTCATCTGTTTCAGATCCGAAAGCCCAGAAGGTGTTTTTATCAGCTCGGTTTACTGGAGTACCTGTCAAGCCGAATAAAAAGGCGTTAGGCAAAGCAGCTCTCATCTTTCGTCCGAGGTCTCCCTCTTGTGTTCTGTGTGCTTCATCTACCATCATGATAATATTCTCACGGGTATTCATGTCAGCATAAGCATCCTTGAACTTATGCACCATGGTAATGATAATCTTCCTGGTGTCTTTTTCCAGTAAGTCATGTAGCTCTTTGATGCTGTCAGCGTTCACTAAATTCGGCACATCCGCTGCTGAAAATGTTCCGGAAATTTGAGTATCAAGATCTACTCTGTCAATTACAATAATTACAGTAGGACTTTTCAGCTCTTGCATTTTGCGCAACTTTTGCGCTGCAAACACCATTAGCAATGATTTACCAGATCCCTGAAAGTGCCATATTAAACCTTTACGGACTTTTCCCTCAACAACACGCTGAATTAGAGCATTTGCACCTTCGTACTGCTGGTAGCGAGTGACTACTTTGATCTTTCTTTTCTTCGTATTGGTTGAATAAATGGTGAAATTTTGTAGAATATCCAAAAGTGTTCTTGGGTGTAATAGATTGGATAGCTGATTGCCAACATCACTCAGCCCTGCAAATGCAGCCAATTCATTCTTTTCGCTTTCAATTCTCCATGGAGCCCAAAATTCTAATGGAGTTCTAACTGCACCATATCTGAATTCTTTTCCTTCCGTTGCAAAATTTAAAATGGATGGAACGAATAGATTTGGAACAGTGTTCTCATAGATATCATGAATATCAAAGGCCCCATCAAGCCATGAAACAGCTGGCCTAACTGGTGTTTTTGCTTCGCCAATAACAACAGGAATACCATTGATCAAAAGCACGATATCCGGAATTTTGGTTTCTCTTGTACGAATTTTAAACTGATTAGTGAGGATGTATGAGTTGTTCTTTATATCGTCAAAGTCAATCAGTCTGACAGATACATGAGCTCCGTCTTTGCCAAAGGGCATAGTCATTTCGCCTTTGAGCCATTTTGCAAAATCCTCATTGGCACGAACTAATCCTACATGATTTACAGTCAGTAAAATTGCTCTTAGTTTGTGAATGACTTCTTCGGCTCTATCGGGATGTATTGCAATTTCGGGATTGAACCGAACAAGGGCCTCTTTCAAATTGCTCTCTACCAATACCTCTGAAAGTTCCCTTTTTAGTTCTTCAGATGGTACATATTTCCAAAAGGTATCTCCGTACTCGGCTGTTGGCTCAGAAACATTTCCTTGTGTATTCAAATTCACACCTGTGAGTTGGCGGATAATGAAATGTTCTACGCTATTTAGTTCGTTAAAATTCATTTATCAATCTTAAAATATTTCAGTTATCAAATTATGTTTTATCGCCTTAAGTTTTTCAATTGATATTTCTGCATCATTAATTGCCAATTCGAAATTATCTAGCTTCGAAACGATAGTTTCTATGTTAGTTTGTTTTAATCTAGGAACAATCAAGTTGTGAAGATTATCCTTGTTTATTGCTTTAAATGTTGAACCCGTGCTTACTTTTTCCAACTCATTCCGATTAGCCTTTAATAAATATTTCAATAATGTTTGTGGCCCTTGCTTTAATCTCACTGCCGCCAATCCTCTTCCAATACAATAAGCTTGGTCAGCAATATTGATTTCGCCTACTGGAGCTCTGACAGAAATTAAGACATCATTTTGCTTGCACATTCTTGTTGGCAAGGATGTGCTTTTAGTTGCTATTGGACTTATTTTGCCGAATTCGGCATTTCCTTGTAAAAAAGGTACTCCTTTCAAATCATTTATTATTGTATTCCCATCAGGAGATTGGCCCATTACAATTTCTGAAATTTCTATAAGTCGTAATTTGTCATATACATTTTTTTTGTCAAAAACTAATTTCAAGTAGTTGTCTAATAATTCATTTGTATTTTTTAGTATAAGGTTATATTTTCTAATCGCTTCATCTCCAGCCCAAATCAATTCAGCAAGTTTTTCTTGTTGGTCAATTGGTGGTAGAGTAAATTCAAAATTTGCTAAGTCTTGAAATTTCGTGCGAGGAGAAAGTGAACCTGCTGAGGTTTTAACGGCATAATCAAAGAATCGATCACTTGAAACAATAAACGGTAATAATTTAGGATGAAGAACTTTAGTAATTGCTTCAAAAACTAGTATATCTCCACTGCACAACCCCTTGAATTCAGCTAATGCAGCTTTTTTTAAATAGGCTCTTCTTTTACCAAAAAGAACCTGGCCTGGTTCAAATGTTTTTGTAAATGTCGTTCCATCTGCAAGGTCACCCCAAGTTTTGATATGTAAACTTCCAGACTCAATATTTTCAAGTCCAATTACTTTATCATATCCATTTTCTTCTGGTGATTTGACTGTAACATTTAAATTGCGACAGACATCTCCAAAACGAACTATTTTCCAACCTTTCTTATCTAATTGCTTCATTCTTTAGTTCGTTTATCAGTGAGTTAATAGAATTTTTGAATTGAACAGAAGAGGAATTCCATTCTGTCAATAAAGAATCGAATGACTTGTGATTTTCCTCAACAAGTTTCTCAACTTCAACGTATAAGGTGATATTGAGATTTCCGTTTTGTTCAAGAACCTTTTCTTTCTCAATTACAGAACAAAAGCCAGGTATAGATTTGAAGTTAGAGTATGCTTGATATACCTTTTGAATATGAGTTTCATCTAAAAAACTAATCGACTTTTCTTGTCTTACCTCTTTAACTGCATTAATGAATAGTACTTTATTTTTTCTTTCTTTTTTCTTGTTTGTTCTACAAATCAAAAGGCAGCTTTCCATTGGACTATTATAAAATAGATTCGGCCCAAGCCCGATGACACATTCAACCACATCACTTTCAATCATTTTTTTACGCATTTCCATTTCAGAGTCTCGAAACAGAATTCCATGGGGCCAAAGAACCACAGAGCGGCCATTTATAGCATCTAATGACTTTTGAATATGCTGTTGGAAGGCGTAGTCTGCACATCCTTGTGGTGGAGTGCCCCATAAATTGCGGCCAAATGGATCATTAGCCCAGGCTTTCTGATCCCAAGCTTTAATGCTATACGGAGGATTGGCTAGTATAACATTAAATGATTTCAACTCATCGTTTTCCAATAAGCCAGGTTGGCTCAATGTATTTCCTCTGACAATGTCAAAGTCTTCAATGCCATGCAGAAACATATTCATCCTGGCAATAGATGACGTAATCATGTTTATTTCCTGGCCGTATAGTTTTAGCGTTCGATATTCCCTTCCTTCTGCTTTCAATTGAAGTGCACAATTCAACAATAATCCACCTGAACCACAAGTAGGATCATACACACTTTCTCCTGGTTGGGGATCCATTAATAAGGTCATCAACCGAACCACGGTTCTATTGGTATAGAATTCAGCAGCTGTATGTCCACTGTCGTCAGCAAATTGCTTAATTAGATATTCGTAAGCATTACCTAATTCGTCCTGTGGTACATTTTGAAGATTCAGTTTCTCTTTGGAAAAGTGCTCTACAAGGTTTGTTAATGTTTCATCGCTAAGTCGGTCTTTATTCGTCCAAGAAGCATCTCCAAATATCCCAAAAAGTTGTTCCGGATTCGCTTTTTCAATTTCACGCATGGCGTTTTGTAAAGCCTGACCAACATTTCGAGTAACTTGTCTAATGTCATTCCATTTGCAGCCTTCCGGAATTTGAAAGCGGTGATTCTCAGCAAATGAGGCGTAGTCAAGGTCGTTATTACTTTCCTTTAACGCTAACTCATATTCCTCATCCCAAACATCACTAATGCGCTTAAAGAACATCAATGGGAACATAAATTGCTTATAGTCTCCAGCATCAATATGCCCCCTTAAATAGGTTGCTGCCCCCCACAAATATTTTTCTAGTTGTTGCTGCGTCATACTGTTATAATGTTGGAGTTAGTTCTGGATTAAGTAATCGCTGTAATCTTTCACGAATAATTTGTTTTCGATTGGTAATGAATTCGGCAAATTGATCAAATGTTACAGGAGCATTAACCGGAAAGAAATGAAGGTTGAAGTAGTTAGTTCTCTGCATTACATCAGGATAATTTTCATTCAACCACTCATCAAGCTGCTTTGCGTTTTTTTCTGTATTAACTAATCCTTCGATTAATTGCAAGTTTGCTATACAGTTAAAGTTGTCTAAATAGAAATCATGAGATCCTCTATCTATTCCAAGAGAAGTGAGCTTTCTAGCGGTAAAATTCTTTTTAGGAAAAATATGATCTTGATGATAGTTAAAACTCAAGTTCAAGCCTTCATAAAGCATTGACAACACAGAAAAAGAAAGTGGACTTCCATACTGAATTTGTAACATGCTTTCAATATCATCGCCTGTAAATATGATGGACTTAACTTGCCCACGATAATGTTCGATAATTTGATTAAGAGGAAATCCTCCGATATTGTCATTTATAATTCTTCGTAAGACAGGATAAAGATTGTCTGGTGTGCCACCAAATGTTTTCTTTAAAATAACTCTGTGTAACCATTCTCTGACAAAAGACCTATCAGTAGCGTAAGTTGAACTGTTAAGATAATTTTCATCTAAGTTGTTCTTGAGTATATAGTATGCAATAGGAATTATCGCATTGCTTGTTGTCAAATTCTCTCTATTAAATCCGAATCGCCCAATTAAACGAACTGCATTTCTTAATGCACTTGATATCGATGTCCAGTTTTGTTCAATATGAAGCATATTGCCTCTTGAAAAATTGTCGACCTTGAATTTTATATCGTTAAAGTCTCCAAGTACAAGACAGGATTTGAGCACAAAATCCTTGTTAAAATCAAACCCGGATCCAATATGATTAATTTCATCAACGAAGCTATGTATCGTTTCTCTGGCATCAATTTCTGTCCATTGCGCTGTAGCTATTGAGAGTAGAAGATCAGAATAGCTTAACTTAGTTCCGCCGCTGTTAATTCTTATAAATATCTGAAGAACCTTATCTAGTTCTGAGCTATTTTCTAAGTAATAACTAATTGTACCTTTTTGATGAATGCAGTTGTATAAATCAGAAATAGTTTGAAGTGCGAAAGCTGATTGCTCGGAAGTGTATTTTGAAGTGTCCGTTAATCCATTTTGCAACAAGTATTGCATACAGTCCATTGGTTGATTCCAATCAACAACTTCACCAACTTTAAACCAATATCCACTTGTATTTGAAGCCTCTTCTGTAGTAAGAAATTTAAAATCGTAAAGCAAATCAATATCTTCTGACTTAGACAATAGATTTAAGTACAAGAATTTCTGTGGAAAGGCATGTTCGCTGCTCCATTGATAATACGGTCGTTTTTCTGCATAGGAACCTCTAAGGGCGATATAAATACTAGTTAACCTCTGTTGCCCATCAAGGATAGCAATGACATCATCATCAGTTGGCAAGTCTATTTTATTATTATGCCTTCTATCTCTTTCATGATAGTGCTGTAAGAACTCATAAAATTGAAAATCTTGGATTCTATCTCGTTGAACATTCCACAAAAGGAAAGTGCTTATGGGATAATCTCGCATTATCGAATCGAAAAGTCTCTCGATTTGTTCTGCATCCCAAACAAACTCTCTTTGAATAGATGGCAAAACAAATTTCCTGCGTTGGATTTTTCCAATTGCCTCCTTAATAGTTATTGGTGTTTGGTATGCCATTATAATAAATCGAATTGTTTGAGTAAATTTTTAAATTTAGATTCAGCTGCCCAAGCATCATTTGCTGCCGCTTCCAAAGATTTTATTGCTTCGTCCATAGAGGGTAAATAATCCTTAACTTCTTTCTCAATGTATAGCGGAATATTGAGGTTGAAATCCTTGCTGGAAATATCTTCGAGAGAAACCTGCTTAACCGAATTATGAACATCCTCAAATTTGCTATACCATCCAAACAATTTGTCAATATGTTCTTTCTCTAAATAATTCTGAGCTCGGCCAACACGAATCTGTTCTGATCCATCAATGAACAAAATTTTACCCTTTCTGGACTTTTGCTTTTGTGCACGAAAAACCAAAATACATGCTGCTAATGATGTTCCATAGAAAATATTTCCTCCCAATCCAATCACAGCTTCCAACAAATCTTGTTTAATGAGTTCTTCTCTAATTTTACCTTCGGCTCCTTTTCTGAACAAAGCTCCATGAGGCAAAACCACAGCCATACGACCTGTTTTGGCCCTCATTGATTTAATCATGTGTTGCACCCAAGCCATATCAGCATTTCCTTTGGGTGGAATACCTGCAATGTTTCTTCCAAAAGGATCCGCAGCCCAATTTTCTGCACCCCATTCTTTGAGGGAAAATGGAGGATTGGCTATTACACAATCAAATTTCTTTAGTTCATCATTCTCTAAATGACCAGGAGAACGCAAGGTATCACCTCGAACGATTTCGAAATCCTCAATACCATGCAAAAACATGTTCATCCTGGCAATTGATGATGTCGTAAGATTCTTTTCCTGGCCATACATTTTGAGTGTACGATAATCACGACCTTCTTCACGAAGGTGGTTCACACATTCCAGCAGCATTCCACCGGTTCCACATGCAGGGTCGTAAATAGATTCGCCTTCTTCGGCATCAATTATTAATCCCATCAAATGAACAACAGAACGAGGGGTATAGAATTCTCCGGCTTTCTTATTTGTCAAGTCTGCAAAATGCTTGATTAGGTACTCATATGATTGACCTAAAATATCAGGATCAACCATTTCATTTGAAAGTTCATATTCAGAAAAGTGTTCTATAAGGTTAGAAAGTAATGAATCCGGTAGCTTTTCCTTATTTGTCCAGGGTGCATCACCAAAAATGCCATAGAGCAAATGTTGATTCGCTTTTTCAATTTCTCTGAATGCAGTTTGTATGGCTTTACCAACATTTACAGTTGTATTTCGAACGCTATTCCAATGGCATCCCTTGGGTATTACGAATCTATGAAGCTCAGCAAGAGAGGCATAATCTTTATCTCCGTCAGAATCTTTCAAGGCAGCATTAAATTCTTCATCATACACATCTGATATTCGCTTGAAAAAAAGTAATGGGAAAATGTAAACCTTAAAGTCAGCAGCATCTACGGGCCCTTTTAGAATCCAGGCTGCTTTTGAAAGGTGCTGTTCAAGTTTATTTAGTGTTAGTTTTTCTTTCATTTCAATTCTTTAGAGAGTTCAAGCACTACTTCTTTTAAAAAAGGCTCCTCGCCAAATTCATTTTTGATTCGTGATGACAAATAGTTAATCTGCAACTTTCGATAGTCTACTTCAAAAATTTCTGAAATCCCTTTGAGCATGTGGCTTTGCAGTTGTCTTTCTCCATGTTCAATTTTGCTAAGCATGGATATATCAATGCCCACATGATCTGCAACTTCCCTCAATGACATTTTTCGTTCCTTCCGAAGATTTTGCAAATAGCTACCGATCTCAATATCAGATTTCATCAGTCTTGATTATTTAGTTAGACAAATTTGTCAAAAGTAGCTTTTTTATGTGTTTTTATTCAAAATTGTGGGAAACTTTTCTGCCATATAAGGTCAGAGTTCGGAGCTATGCGGTAAAAGCACGGTAAAAAGAAAGTCCCACAGTAAAACCATGGGACTTTTGCCGGAAAATGGAGGGTTGAAACCGGCAGTTTCGTGGTAATCACCAGCGAAATATCTTTAGAAAGGCATACCTGTAAGGCTTAATTCAGCACTATTCGATGGGTTCTTCTCGATGATTGAATGTTCTTTCATGTATTTGATGTAGTTCCTGGCCATACGATCCTTAACATCCATGGCATCCATGATCGCATGTGTCAGTTCTGCCATAGTCATTGAAGATTTTCGATTGAAAATTTCTTTAGCAACCTCTGTGAGGTCATTGATCTTGCGTGTTTCAGAATCCTCCTTGCTCTTTTCTCCCATGAATACATGCCGTCCTTCATTGTTATCCCAGCCAAATTGGATGAGTGGTACATCTAGCGGTGAGCCGTCTCGCACCTTGAGAGCTTTTACCACACTGCAACGATTGTTATCGTCCTTTTCGATGAGAATGATACCGGCTGCTTTGCGCTGTACTTCCGATCCCAGGTGTCCACGCAGTTTCATGCCAGACGGTGACATGTGCAGCACACAGACAATGCAGGTATTGTAAATGGCAGCGAGCCTAAATAGTTCCTCAATAAGTTTCACGGAGCTTTCCTCATCGTTCACGCCACCCAGCAAATCTGCTATACCGTCAATCACCATGAGATGAATGCCGCCATACTCGTAATAAAATCTGTCCATGGATTCGAGTATAAGATTCATGCGCTCGTTTCGTGAAATACCTACGAGGCAAAAGGCTTTGAACCAGGAAGGCGGTCGCTCTAGGGTAGAGCGTTTCATGATGTAGGTAAGATTCTTGTAGAGTTGGTATTCCGATTGCTCTGTATCGTAGAGCAGCACTGCCTTTTGGCTATCGTTTTCCTGAACGCTTGTGCCAAGGGTATCTACCACAACACCATCCGGTTTGATGCAGCCGGATAAGATACCACCCAAGTAATTGGTCTTTCCACTTCCTTCTGAACCGGCTACACAGAGTAAGTTCCCAGGGGAGCCAATTGTCACATCGTTTATTTTAATGACTGGATCCGGAGCTTTGGGTGGTTTGTCAAAATCTATTTCACAGCTACGGATAACCGAAAGTGTGTCCTCGTAGATCTGATCGAGCATCTCCACAAAGAGCATCATCAAATCATCGGCTGTGTGCCCCAGTCTAAAGAAATCGGAAATATCTTTTTGCGTTTTTTCTCCGGTGAGCGGCAGCTTCAGGCTTTGAAGCTGGTAGCTTTTCAAATCCTGGGTGAGCTTCTCCATGGACTTCAAACCGGTTTCATCTACATCATACAAAAGGGTGATATGCTTAAACCGGTAGCTCAATCCTCGCAATAAGTTTTTTGGTATGTGCGCTGTTTCACTATTCAGGCAAATGGCGTTGAATCCATGTGAAACAAGGCTCAGCACATCTTTTTCACCACCTGTGATAAACAGAATATCGCCTCTAACCGGCAGCTGTTCAATCCCGAAAACATAGCTCTCCGTTATTTCACCGGTGTATAGAAAGCGAAGCCTTGAATTAGGCAAGTATAGCTTGGTGTGTCTACGACCATGGTAGCCGAATATGGGCTCTTGTTCTGTGGAGTTCAGCTCGTATTCCTTGCCTTCTTTGTTGATGCCATGAAAGGCTTCAATAGAAGAAACATGATAACGCTCCAACACTTCTTTGGTGATACCGTATTGTAGCCAAAAATCAAGTTCGGAATCAGAGAAATCTTTTGTCTTTAGTGGCAGCTTTAGTTTGGCTGTTTCAAAGCCATCGTGAATGGAGGAAATTTTGCTGGCACGAGTGAGCATGGGCGTATTCTCTCGCACCAGGCGATCCAGCTTCTGTGGGTTATCTTCCAGGTTGAGATACAATTCACGATCAATAATTTCCAGGATGCGCAGGAAATCGGATCGGTCGTCACATTCCAGGGCAAAGATTTTAGCCACCATGAAGAAGCAATCGCCACTGTACTCTGAATCTCCAAAGTCTTTGAATTTGTAAATGCCGGACTTGTTGTCGAAATACACATAACAGGATGCCCGGCTATCCTGGTAGAAAGGGCTTTTGAATGATTTGCCCACTTTGCTGAATCGGCTGCCGATGAAATGCTTAAATACATCCAGCCCTTTGTTCGTGGCGTTTAGAACGCTGTCTTTGTTTAATGCCATATATAGTGACTTGGTTAGGGTTTCAGAATGGAAGGCTTGGCCTGGTTGTAATTCTTATTCGCATACTTGTGTAGGTCGGAGAGCAGAATGCGTCTCTGTCTGCCGACTTGTGTATAGGCCAATTCACCGGAGTTCATGAGCTGATAAATCAGTGTCTTGCCGCATTCAAGAAAGCGGCATGCACCAATTAAGTCCATGTATCGGTCTTCCTTTCCTGGCTCCCTAACTACCGTCACTAAATGGGTTAGCTTTTTCTCTACTTGTTCCAGCCTGGATTCGAGTTCCTGGATTTTTTTGTCCTTAGACTTATCATCATTTAATTGCCACATAAGCACACGATTTTGAATTCGAGTGCAAGGCTACCGACAATCAAAAACTTTATTATTGTAGTTGAATTCAACTTGAATAAGATTTTCTTACAAACCTTTCAAGGTATAGTTGGAAAATGATTCAATCAGTTCATTCAGGTACGGACTTCCTTTATCAATCTTTCTTCCCTTGGCTGCACTTAGCGTGCTTGGCCAATGACCAATCCGGATATTGAAAAACCACATCAGGATTTCAAAGAAGTCTTTTTTAGATAGCTTTTGGTCGTTGATCAGTTTTACGGATTTGCTTTCATAGACGGCCACAAAGAGCTCGACAAAATCAACCTTTTCCTTTTGCCACTGGATCAGTGTGGTAGGACTTCCCGGAGGAAAGAGGCTGAGCTGGCCACTGAGATGATCTTTAATTTCCTGCCTTGTAGGAATGGAATTAGGCGTAATGGACGGTTCCTGCTGGGAATTGAAAAAACGCTCCAGGTGTTGAATTCTATGCTGATAAAGCTGCTCTAATGATTCCAGGTATCTGTATTGGATATGGAAATAGTTCAGAATTTTTTTTTATCCCCTCATCGTTCAGATATTCTGCCCGGGGTGTCTTCACTAACTCAATTCGATCCAGCAGGAGGAAGGAATCGTTCTTGGGGAAATACCGATGCCGGAACTCCCTGACCTCGAATTTAGCCAGGTCTAAGAGCCTTTTAAGGCCATCCAGGTCGTTCAACCCCTGGGCGATGTCTGCGCCCACCTGTTGCTTACAAACGGCGTAGAAGCTGTCCAGGTGATGCCCATAGGCCGAAGCATTGGTAAAGCCGTTAAAACTGATGTCTGATGTCATGTCGTCATCAAACAAGCTGGTCTGCCTTCTGGCAGAGCGAGGGAAAACTTGGATTTTAGCCATCCTGGCTTGTTCCAAAGCGTTGTTAAGGATTTGATTCATGAATTGGTTGTTTTTTAAATGCCTAATATTAACAATCAATCACTGTCAAATAGGGTCAATGGCTAGGAGAAAAACACCGTGAAAAGATGGTAAAATCACCGTCTGGCAATTGGCAATGGATATATATATACCATTGCCAAATTGCCAACAGAGATATGATTTTAAAAATTGCCGAAAATTCTCTTTGCGAAAGCGTTTACTGGTGAGCGAAAGAGATGATTCATTTCATTTGAAATGGAGTAGAGGTAAAAAAGCGGCTAAAGATTTTATCATGTCCGGAGGGTTCATTATATTTGTTGCACCAAAGAGGTGACTAAATTGAGAGTCAAGTCCCCCAACTTTCGGACTTGGTTTCCTTCCGGTGACCCCTTAGGCAAGACAAGTAAGTAACATCAAGGAAATTAGATACTTAGGAGTTGAGGTTCATAATCCTCTTTCTCCGCAAGAAAAGCTTCACAAAAATGTGGAGCTTTTTTGTTTTATTTTCGATTTCAAGTTTACTCTCACAGATATGTCTAACTCTTTCGGCAAAACTATTCGCCTTTTCTTAGTTGACGGAACGGTCAATGGGTTAACGACCGTTGAATTAAGTAATTGGACAGGGATAGGAATTAAAGTTCCTCGGATAAAATTAAAGGATTTTATCAATAGGCCTGAGTTTCAAAAGCCCGGGGTGTACATATTAATTGGCAAAGACGATCAAAGCCAGGACGCTGCGTATATCGGCGAAGCTGAAGTTATTCGTGAACGATTATCGAATCACATAGTAAACAAAGAGTTTTGGAATGAAGTAATATTTTTCGGGAGTAAAGACAAATACCTTAATAAGGCTAGTGTGAAGTATCTGGAAAGTCGACTACACGATCTTGCCGTTTCTATTGGGAGATATAAATTGATGCAAAATGTACCAACGAAACCAGAGTTGTCTGAAGCCGAACAAGCCGAATTGGAGGAGTTTCTGGCTAATGTAAAGATATTAACAGCCACATTGGGGCATAAGATATTCGAATCGCTTGGAGAGACTATAGAGACCAGCAATAAAAAGGAAGAGATTTTTTATTGCAAAAATGGCGCTGGAGCGAACGGTACTGGAAGCCCTTCGACGGAAGGATTTATTGTTTTCAAGGGAGCGTCTATGATAATCAATGGTCAGCAATCTTTAACTGAAAGTATTCGTAACGAAAGGGCTCATATGCTAACGGATGGAACTTTAGTTCAAACCGGCGATTATTATACCTTGACCCGAGATTATGTTTTCAATTCTTCATCAAGAGCAGCTGCAGCAATATTAGCGCGTTCAGCAAGTGGACCGCTAGAATGGAAAACTGAAGCTGGTGTTCAGCTAAAGCAACTTGAACAAGAGTTTCAAGATTTTAGGTCAAACTGAAGTTCCACGTAGCCTTCAAATCCTCCATAAAAAAGTTCGAAAGTTGTCCCTTACAGCCCGCTGGAAAGTATAACCCGCGCATAGCGCGGGTTTTGTTATTCCAAATAGTCCCTTCCTTTGCCGTGCCTGTTATTTGAGAAAAATTTGTCAAAAACTGTAAAAAAGATCATTTTATATTTTATTTTGGTCTAATTAAAACGACAACCGAGAATGACAAGAAGTTACTATTCAAATACCTTTGAAAACTTTCTTAAGGATGATAATTCCTTAATACTCGGACATCTGGCCCAGCATCATCACTATGCTCTCGAAGACTTACAAAAAAATGCTTGGATTGAACAAATAAAAATTCTTAAAGATGTACTTGCAAACTTTCACAATGGGCAGGTATATTTTGAGTTTTCGATACCGAGAATGGGGAAGCGCGTAGACAATATTTTAATCATTAATGATCTAATTTTTGTCTTAGAGTTTAAAGTTGGTGACACGCAATATCAAAAATACGCATTAGAGCAAGTTATTGACTACTGTATAGACTTGCAAAATTTCCATGAGGGCAGTCATCACGAAAAATTAGTTCCGCTTTTGATTGCAACAAAAGCAGACGCAATAGAGAACATCTTTCTATGTACAAACAATTTATTTGAACCACTCAAAGCGAATCGGCATAATCTAGATGAGGTGATTGGAGGCACCTTCTCTTATAGCAGTGGAATCGCAATAAACCCCACCCTATGGGAAAATTCAATTTACAAACCAACGCCTACGATAGTGGAAGCTGCTCAGGCACTATATAAAGGGCATAATGTCGAAGAAATTTCTAGACATGATGCTGGTGCTTACAACTTATCCACTACGACCAATTGTATAAACGAAATTATCGATGTTTCAAAAAGTGAAGGAAAAAAATCAATTTGTTTTTTAACCGGCGTGCCCGGGGCAGGTAAGACACTGGCAGGGCTTAATATTGCCAACCAAAGAATGCAAGCTGATGAAGGTGAACATGCGGTATTTTTGTCGGGTAACGGACCTTTAGTAGAAGTTTTACGAGAGGCATTGACGCGAGATGAAGTTGCTACTGCAAAAGAGAAAGGCGAAATGCTAACTAAAAAAAGATCTTCTATTAAAGCGAACGCATTTATTCAAAATATTCATCATTTCAGAGATGACAATTTAAAATCGTTAAAAGCCCCTGTTGAAAAAGTCGTGGTTTTTGACGAAGCGCAGAGAGCTTGGGCGAGAGATCAAGTCAGCTCATTCATGAAAAGAAAGAAGGGTGTTGACGACTTTGACATGTCTGAGCCAGAATATCTGATAAGCGTGATGGACAGGCATGAAGATTGGTGTACAGTTGTGTGTTTAATTGGTGGCGGCCAAGAGATAAATACCGGTGAGGCTGGTATATCTGAGTGGTTGATTTCATTAAAAAACGATTATCCTCATTGGAATGTTTACTATTCTAACCTAATTGCATCCGACACAAATTATTTGTCGGACATCGGACTTAAAGAATGGCTTCATGCCGAGGCTACTCCCAAAAGCGAGTTGCACCTTTCTGTTTCTGTTAGGTCTTTCCGTTCTGAAAGAGTATCCGAATTAATGCAAAAAATTTTGGACGCAAACGCTTCGAAGGCTCAAGAGATTATTAATGAAATAAAGAATGAATTCCCAATTTATTTGACGAGGGATTTTGAGAGAGCAAAAAGTTGGTTGCGAGAAAAGGCAAAAGGGAGCGAGCGAATAGGGCTTGTAGCTAGTTCTGGTGGCAGAAGATTGCGACCGTTGGGAATTGACGTAAAAAATGAAATTTCCGCATCAAATTGGTTTCTTAACCGTTCTAACGATGTGCGTTCTTCATATTACTTAGAAGACGTTGCCACCGAATTCGACATACAAGGTCTCGAAATCGATTGGGTTTGCCTAGCATGGGACATTAACTATTATTTTAAAGAGAACCGCTGGAACTGTCAACGCTTTGAAGGTTCTTCATGGAGACAAATGCATAATCAAAATGACTGTAGTTATTTGCAAAATTCATATCGAGTTTTGCTTACAAGAGCACGTCAAGGTCTAATCCTTTTTATTCCTTATGGAGATAAATTTGATCATACAAGGCCTAAAGAACTTTACGATGCTACATTTGAATATTTTCATTCATGTGGAATACCATCAATATAGAATTAAATTTGGCTACGGATTTGATTTAGAATTCCACGATCATTTTCAAATCCTCCACAAAATAGTTCGAAATCTGTCCCTCTCTCCGCCACCAACACGAAAAAATCGTCCTATTCGGGCGCTTTTTTCGTGTTGGCTAATGTTGATACAACTATACCTAAACCCAGCATCCCCCAACTTTTCAACTTGATCCATATTTTTAGCTGGATTTATGATTTATCCAAAAACAAAAAAGACCCAAGTTATTTAACTTGAGTCTTTTAGTGACCTCGTCAGGATTCAAACCTGAAACCTTTTGATCCGTAGTCAAATGCTCTATTCAGTTGAGCTACGAGGCCGTTTCCCGTTTGGGAGTGCAAAGATAGGAATCGAATTTTACTCCTGCAAATTATTCGCTTAGTTTTTTAGAAAATTCTTTGCCCTAATCTACCTTGCCCTTGTTTATTACACACACCACAAATCCAAAACCATAAGCTCTCTTGGCTAGAGGTATGCCTAGCAATTGTATCGGCTCTTTTGCCCGCCAATCAGCTAAGATAGTATATGTACCATCGGCTAGCGGAAAAGGCATATATGCCTGTTGAATGATAACAGTATCTCCGGTTTTTATCAAATTCCCATCAAGTATGGATATTTCATTCGGATTAGAATACAAAGACCATATGCCATTTGTTGGTCTTGTTTTACCAGTTTTTGACATATATTTCTTCGCCTCTGCCTTAGCATGTGCATAGTCTTTCCCACTAGCTACTGTATGCCCAAACAATAATAATGTTCTTATTAGCAATAAACTACCTGCCACAAAGGTCAGCGTTACTATTGGTAGCAATCTATATTTCCACGATGATGAAAGACTACTACTGAATATGTATAGTAAAATCGGTAGCACAAAGCAAGTAGCATTATACACAGTTGGTCCTCCGTAAAACACATATTTGTACACCCCAAACAATAACGAGAGTAAGCTTATTACCAACATCACTAGTCGGAAACCCTTTAGCTTAGTAAGCGTATTTTTCATTTCAATTACAAAGAAGTAGGCAGCTATTCCAAACAGCACGCCAAAACCCAGATTGAGTGGTGCCAACAACCAAAAGAAACTAAAAGAGCTCAGGGTATTATCTATTCTGGTGAGCACATATTGAGCATGTGTGCTAATGCCATTTATAGAGCCCATCAAGCCCACAGGCGATATGCTGAGTATACCTGCAAATATGATCAGAGAGCTAATGAATATGATACAATATTGAAAGAAGACTCTAACAGGTTGTTTAGCACTTATGTTATCGTATAGATACAGCACTATGAATCCCAGAAAGAAACTAATCAATTGTGTAGCCAGCATGGCCCCTAGCAACAAAGATGTCAGTATGGTATACAATTTTTCGCCTGCCTGTGCTCTTCTTTGGTATAGCCAATAGAGCAATACAGAAAATAGCACTATGAAATTCTCTGGTCGCCCTACGGTTGGTAACATGTAAGTGCACAGATAGGTAAAAGATAGAACAGCTGCTATTTTGTAAGATGTAGATATATTTTTGGGTAGTAGCTCCAGCAATAGTTTTCTGTATATCAATAGAGTAGTTGCTGAAACCAGTGCACAAATGAAAAATATGGTTCTTATATCTGGCAGTAGTTTAGCTATAGTGCCCAGCACCAGCGGAAACAACGGCACATAATAATTAAATAAATTGCTTCCGCTAGGGTCGGTAAATTGCACCACATAATACAACGGATTCGTAAATCCGCGCCCAGCTGCCAAATTCAGTGCTGCTGGCAAAAAAACAAATGAGTCCGTACCAGTTAATGGAAATGCCATTATTGCTAGCACAAACAAAATAATTATTATGGTGATGGCAACAACCAATGTTGTTCTGCTTATTGGGCGCATATACACCTCAAAAGTAAAAGGTCGTTTTGTCAACTGCAATTAAAGTAATAGATATATTTCAGAAGCTATTGATTTGCACGCTGCTATACTTGCCACTTATTATTCTATGTACACCATGCAAAAATTCATTCAATTATAATGCTAGTTTTGTTTGCAGATGTTCTACAACAAGCTGTTTCAAGGCAATTTAACCGATGTAAAGTGGCGCGACAATTTTCTGCAAGCCATGCCTTTCTGGATAGCATCTATCATAGCTGGTCTGGCTGCGGTTGTTTATGCCAGGCTTTTTGCTGTGGCCGAGCAGTTTGTTACCGCTTACACTGCTTATGCTAATTGGTCCATTTTTATAGTTAGTCCACTTTGTTTTATCGGGGCATATTTGTTGGTTCAGTTTTTGGCTCCTTTCTCCAGGGGTAGTGGTATACCTCAGGTCATGGCTGCCATCCACATTTCGTCAGCCAAATACACACCCGTTGTCGATAAACTATTAGGCATTCGGGTCATTCTTGTCAAAGTTTTATCGAGTATGTTAATGGTACTTGGTGGAGCTGCTATAGGCAGAGAAGGGCCTACTATACAGATTGCAAGTTCCATATTTAGAGTTATTAGGCAGTGGGTTCCTGAATCATGGCCCAAGCTTTCCGAAAAAACCTACATAGTCACAGGAGCAGCAGCTGGTTTGGCAGCAGCCTTCAACACTCCTTTAGGGGGCATTGTTTTTGCTATTGAGGAGCTTGCCACTATGCATATTAGCGCCATCAGAACAGCGCTATTCTCAGCAGTAATCATAGCTGGGCTTACTGCACAAATGTTATTAGGCTCTTATCTTTACCTCGGCTATCCTATTGTCAAAAATGCCAGTCCTGCCATTTTTGTAGGTGTAGCAGCAGTAGCCATTATAGCGGGCTTCCTAGGTGCATCTATGTCAGGTCTTATTATCAGGCTCATATCATTCAAGCAGCGCCTTTTTGGAAAATTCAATCTTGTATACATTATGCTCATTGCGGGCATCACCTCTTTTGCATTTCTGTTCATTGGTGCCAATGCCTTAGGCTCTGGCAAAGAATTAATGAATCATCTCTTATTCGAGCATAAATCTATCACTTGGGCCGAGGTGCTATATCGTATCATAGGCCCCATGTTAAGCTTTAGCATTGGTGGTGCAGGTGGCATTTTTGCACCTTCTTTAGCGGCGGGGGCCAGCGTTGGTGGCATAATTGCTCAGTTGGTAGGCTTTGTCAATGCCGATGCTAATATCCTCATTCTAGGTGGCATGGTCGGCTTCCTCACTGGTGTCACTAGGTCTCCATTCACTTCAGCCATATTAGTGCTCGAGATGACAGATAGGCACAATGTTATCTTTCACCTCATGTTGTCCTCATTACTTGCTTACCTCATTGCGCTATTAGTCAGTAAAAAGTCCTTTTACGAAATACTGAAAGAACAATACCTAACACAAGTATTACCGCCACATCACAAACCTTAAAATGGTGTTTATTTCTTACCATCTTTAGCTGGCAATCGCACTAAGTGGTGGCACGCATAGCTGCCAGCTCCGCACAGCGTTCGCCATCTATTGCTGCCGACACTATCCCACCGGCATATCCTGCACCCTCAGCACACGGATACAAACCCCTTATTTGTATGTGTTCTAGTGTCTCCTTATCGCGGGGTATGCGCACAGGCGAGCTCGTTCTCGATTCTGTAGCTACCATCACGGCCTCATCTGTGTAGTATCCTCTCATTTTTCGCCCAAAACTTACCACCGCTTTTGCAAGCGCGCCCCATACGGCTTCAGGCAACACCTCTTGCAGTTGCACCGATTTCAATCCCGGCAAATACGAGCAATCGGGTAGGGTAGGCGATAGTCGCCTGCTCACAAAGTCTGTCATCCTTTGTGCTGGCGCTACTAGTTTACCACCTCCAGCCATATAGGCACGCTCTTCCACCATGCGCTGATACTGCATTGCAGCCAGTGGTCCACTATATCCATATTGTGCAAAGTCTTGCTCATCTACGGCCACCACAGTGCCAGAGTTGGCATATGGGTTATTCCTTTTCGATGGAGACCAACCATTTACCACTATCGTTCCAGGTGCCGTAGCTGCTGGTGCTATGATACCACCAGGGCACATACAAAACGAAAATACACCCCTGCCATTTTCTTGTGTCACAAGAGAGTAACTGGCGGCGGGCAAATTAGGATCTCTAATCTGGCAGTGATACTGCGCATTATCTATTATATATTGAGGGTGCTCTATACGCACACCCAGCGCAAAGGGTTTACATTCTATTGCTATCCCTTGCTCATGCAGCAACTCAAAAATATCTCTTGCAGAGTGCCCAGTTGCTAATATCACAGACGATGCACTAAAGGTAGCTCCACCAGCTGTAGCCACTCCTTTTATTTCATCGCCCTCTAGCAGCATCTTTGTTACTTTGGTGCCAAAGTGCACCTCACCACCACACTCCTCTATCTGCAGCCTCATGGCCGATATGATTTGAGGTAGCTTGTTGGTTCCTATATGTGGGTGAGCATCATAGGTTATAGATGCATCTGCACCAAAATAGTGAAACAACTGCAATATCCGCTGCACATTGCCACGTTTGGTAGAGCGTGTGTATAGTTTACCATCACTATAGGTTCCGGCACCACCCTCACCAAAGCAGTAATTCGACTCTGGATTTACCTCTCCTTGTTTATTGATGGCTGCTAGGTCTCTCCGTCGGCTTCTCACGTCTTTACCTCGCTCTAGCACTATCGGCTTCTTGCCTAGCTCTATAAGTTTTATCGCGGCAAACAAGCCAGCTGGTCCTGCACCCACTATCACCACAGGTGCAGCCAGGCTCACATTTTTTAGTGCTGGCTCATATAGCTCCGTTTCTATTGCCGCTTCATCTATAGTTACACTTATTGTTAGTATATACTTAGGTGTTCTCGATCTGGCATCTATAGACCGCTTTATTATATTATAACCCGTTATCCGTTTACTAGCCACACCACACTCCTCTGCCGCTACCCTTATTATGGTGCGCTCATCAAATGCCGCCGAAGGTGGAAGCTGTATGGTTATTTCACGAATCATTTACGGTTATTAATAGCTACTTACTTTTATTCGCCCTGCTTTATGTAGCCAAAAGCTATTATACCCGATGCTACTGTCGACACTGCACCTAATGCCATCATGGTATAAATAAACGTATCAAAACCGGCTTTGCCACCCCAACCCATAAACCATAAGAAACCATATATAGAAGTAACAAGCAGCAATATACCCAATAGCAAATTCACCAACTTTACCTGATATTTCATTTGCAAAACAAGCCCAATCAGCACCAGTAGCGATAGAAAGTTGACATAATGACCCTCAAAATAGCTTACTCCAAACCATGTAGCACTTAGTGCTATAAAATAGAAATAAGAAACTTTTACCAACTTGGAAAATGGAGCAACTCTTGACATTATGCCGCAAAGATAGTGCAATATCTAAGAGTCTTTATTCAACCCACTTTCCTGCTACACAATCTTGTTTTGCATATTGCACAATAAGTCACTACTTTTAGTTGATAATAAGTCTGTTATGAAACATCTTGCTGCACTCCTCATCGCTTCATCTTTTGCCTGCACTGCTTTAGCCCAAGACCCTTGCAAGCAAATCAAGAAAGAGGTATCTGCCAATAATACCCTCACCGAGTTCACTTCACCCTTCAGCACCAAAGAAGAGCCTATGCTACACCTCAAGCGTAGCATCAGTACAGACGAAGATGCCCCTTTCGACAACTTCATAGCAATCTTCAGAGCCAAATGTGCCGTTGACGATATTTACGAAACTTCTGCCACAGGCGGCAAAAGTGAAAAGTCTGAAAAAACAATCTCCATCATTTTCGATGATAATAGCCGCATAAAAGACGATACAGTAGAAGTAATGCACGATCTAACCCCCGACCGTGCCGAAGCCATTCGCTACATATATTATCCCCTCATTCCCGAAACTGCCAACGATTTCGCTACCAAAAAGATTACCAAGTTCATCATTGCTGGCCAAGAGATTCCAATTCCTGCCGACGAATCAACTAAAATTATGCAGTATGCCAACTGTATAAAAATGGCTAAATAGTTGATAATCAATGACTTATATCGACTTACTGCAATTAGAATTTTGCAAAAACTAATGAGCATATAGCACAGCTCTTACTCGCTTCAACTAAAATAGGGCTACCAACATATGTTGGTAGCCCTATTCCATTGTAGTATCTACTAATTAGATAACACGAACGTTAACCGCGTTCAAACCGCGTTTGCCATTCTGTACTTCATACGTTACTTTGTCATTCTCACGTATGTCCGACATAAGACCTGTAGCGTGTACAAAGATGTCTTCAGTACCATTGTTTGGCTTTATGAAACCGAAACCTTTTGTGTCATTGTAGAATTTTACTGTTCCTTCTTGCATTGTTAACCTGTTTTTGTTGTTTAAAAAAAATACTTAATTGAATCCTTATTTTACTTTGGCCACTTTTATTGCCGCCAGGCCACGCGGTGTTTTCTCTATCTCAAAGCTCACCCTATCACGCTCCTTCACGGGTTGCAGTAGGTTGTTCATGTGCACAAAGATGTTTTGGTTGTTCTTATTGTCTATAATAAAACCATAACCCTTAGCTTCATTAAAGAAACTCACAGTGCCAGTACGTGTCTCTTGTATCTCCTCCTCTATCTTAGCAGCTCCCAGCATTATGTCGTCTAGAGATATCTCTGTACGTTTTCTCGTTGGGTCTGGTGGAGTATTTACAATGTTTCCATACTCATCCACATAGGCCATCATATCCTCTAGCGACTTGCTCTTTTTGCCGTCCGCTTTGCGCATCTTCATCTTCTCAGCCTTCTCGCGCTTCTCCTGTGCTTTCTTCTTTTGTTGCTCTTTCTTTTGTGCCGAATCCGCCATATGTATAGTATATTGTTTTTTAGTTGTTGTTAATGGCAGCACTCTTAGCTACCGGTATTTTAAGACCTATCAGCTTTTCTATGTTTCTCCAGTCAGCACGCTCCTCTGCATCGCATAGCGATACTGCCTTGCCTGCATTTCCCGCTCTGCCAGTGCGGCCTATACGGTGCACATACGTCTCTGGCACTTCTGGTATCTCATAGTTCACCACAAATTCTAGCTCATCTATATCTATGCCACGTGCAGCTATGTCTGTAGCTACTAGCACCTTGATGCGGCTACTCTTAAAATCGCCCAAAGCTCGTTGCCTAGCCCCTTGCGATTTATTACCATGTATAGCCGCTGCGGTTATGCCCGACTTATCCAAAAACTTCACCAGCTTGTCTGCTCCATGCTTAGTTCTGGTAAACACTAGCGACCTCGACTCTGGTTCACCCATAAGCAGATTTATCAGCGTATGTTTCTTCTCTGCTGGCTCCACAAAGTAAACCTCCTGAGCCACACGGTCTGCCGTGCGAGAGGGTGGTGTCACAGATACTTCCACAGGTCTATTCAATATTGTGTCAGCCAGCTTCTTGATGGGCGGCGGCATAGTGGCCGAGAAAAATAACGACTGGCGTTCTGTTGGCAGCTTAGCCACCACTTTGCGTATGTCGTGTATAAAACCCATATCCAGCATACGGTCAGCCTCATCCAGCACAAAGGTCTTGATGTTGGCTAGCGTCACAGCACCTTGTCCCACTAGGTCTAGCAGTCTGCCCGGTGTAGCCACCAGTATTTCTGGTAGTCTGCGCACAGCTGTTATCTGCGGGTTGATGCCCACACCACCTACCACCACTTCATTGCGCACATTTAGTCCGCGGGCATAGGCAGTTATACTTTCCGATATCTGTATCGCCAGCTCTCTCGTTGGCGATAGTATCAATACTTTTATACCTGGCTTCTTATTGTTGGCAGTATGTAGTTGTTGTATTATAGGCAGCGCAAAAGCTGCAGTTTTTCCTGTCCCGGTTTGGGCACAGCCTAGCACATCACGTCCTTCCAGTATTGGGGTTATAGCTTGTTGTTGGATGGGGGTAGGGTGTTGGTAGCCTTCAGCAGCAAGTGTGTCGCAAATAGAAGGCAATAAATTCAGTTCTTTAAATGTCATTAATTGTTTAAAATGTACTCATGGTCAACGTTGGTAAAACGTCATTGGCAATACTGATTAATGTATCACACGCGTTACGCCCGAAAAGGAGAGTGGAAGTGTAGTTGTGTTGCACTGCGTTTGCTACTCGCTACAACTACCGAAAAATTGTTTGTCTGTTGGGCGCCTGTGATCGTGCAATCAAATCACGCAGCAAAATATAAATCTTGAAAAATGTATGGCAGACCGAAAAAGCAAAAACTGAATGAAGAAACTAGGTAACCTTGGTCAGCATAAGCAAAGGCGATAAAGCCACTGTCGGCACAAAGGTAGATTTATATTTCCAATTGGCGAAATATATTTTCATCACCCCCATCTAGCTACTCCTTTTGCTGTGTATCCATCACTATTGTTACAGGGCCATCATTCACCAGCCCCACTTGCATATCTGCACCAAATACCCCCGTTTGCACAGCACGTCCTATCAAGCCACTCAGCACAGCTACAAAATGCTCATACAGCGGCACCGCCTGCTCAGGTCGGGCTGCTTTTATAAAAGAGGGCCTATTACCTTTTTTATATGCCGCATGTAGCGTGAACTGGCTCACCACTAGCACCTCGCCACCTGTCTCCACCACACTTTTATTCATCAGTCCCTCCTCGTCAGCCATCACCCGCAGTTGGGCTATTTTGCTGGCTAGCCAGTCGGCATCTTCTTTATTGTCGGCCACCTCCACACCTAGCAGCACCATATAGCCACGCCCTATATTGGCTACCACCTGCCCATCTATACGCACACTTGCTTCGCTCACTCGTTGTATCACTGCTCGCATACCATCAAAAGTAAGCAAAAATCACACCCTCATCCACAACCACACGCGCTGCACCTCACCACAATAATTTACATTTGCTACATGCTGCACATGCAAGATACTATCGTTGCCCTCGCCACTCCGCCCGGTCAGGGTGCCATTGGCATCATCAGGCTCTCCGGCCCCGACGCCATAACCATTGTCAACTCTTTTTTCTCTGGCCGAGACCTCACGCAGCAACCTTCGCATACTCTTCATTTCGGTCGCATCGTTCACGGTCAGCGCACGCTCGATGAGGTAGTTGTTAGCCTCTACAAAGGCCCACGCAGCTACACCGGTCAGCATGTGGTCGAGATTAGTTGTCACGGCTCATCTTACATCCTGCAGCAGGTTGTAGCCCTCTGCACTGCTCATGGCGCTCGCCCAGCTCAGGCTGGCGAGTTCACCCTAAGGGCATACATGGCTGGCAAACTCGATCTGGCTCAGGCCGAAGCCGTTGCCGACCTCATAGCAGGCAATAGCGAGAGTGCTCACCGAGCTGCCATGCACAACCTCCGCGGTGGCTTCAGCACTCAGCTCGCTGCCATGCGCGAACAGTTAATAAAATTCTCCGCACTCATTGAGCTCGAGCTCGATTTTAGTCAGGAAGACGTAGAGTTTGCCGACCGTTCCCAGTTCTATACCCTTATTGCTCATATTCAGGCCGAAGCTAAGAAACTTGCCGACTCCTTCGCCCTCGGCAACGCCATCAAAAACGGTGTTCGCATAGCTATAGCAGGCAAGCCCAACGCAGGCAAAAGCACCCTGCTCAATGCCCTGCTCAACGAAGAGCGAGCCATTGTAAGCGAGATAGCTGGCACCACCCGCGATACTATTGAAGAAACCCTCAATATCAACGGCATCATTTATCGCCTCATTGATACCGCAGGCATTAGAGAGCACACTACCGATGCGATTGAGCAGCAAGGCATAGCCCGCAGTCTCGATGCTATGTCTCGGGCCGATGTGGTGCTATATGTATTCGATGCCCCCTCATTGCTACAATCTGCCTACCATCATCAGGAGCTCCTCAGCAGGGTACAAGAGTTTCAGCAGCAAGGCAGCCAATATCTGCTCATAGCCAATAAAATGGACGAAGCCGATCCCTCAGCACTGCAGGCCATCCTTCAGCCCTTCGCTGCTCACACCATATATATATCAGCACGCCAAAAAGAAAACATACAAGCCGTTCGCGATGCCCTCTATCGCCTCGTAGCAGGCGGAGAGGTGCAGCCCGAAGGCACCATCGTTACCAATGCCCGCCACTTTGCCGCACTCACTGAGGTGCTCCGCTCCCTGGCCGATATCAAATCAGGACTCGACAACAACATCCCTGCCGACCTAATCGCACTCGATATCCGCCGCTGCCTCCACTATCTCGGCGAAATCACCGGCCAAGTAACCACAGAAGATAAACTAGACTATATATTTTCTAAATTCTGTATCGGCAAATAAAGCACATAATGGATAGATAATTGCTACCAAGAAGTGCTTAACACCTATCTATATGACTAGAAATTACTTACCTTTATACAGTAAAATTCACCATTGTGACAGACCAAATTAAATTATTAATCAACCTCGCCAAGAAAATTAGTGCTGCAAAAAAAACTAAAAAACAGTCAATGGAATCATTGATTAATGCTAAAATTCTGGACAAAAACGGTCAGTTGACAGCACATTATGCCAAATTAAATAAACTAATATCACAATCCAGTTAATGAATATCTACAACAGCAGGCCAATTTTAATGATTGGCTTTCATGGATGTGATTTATTAGTAAGATATAATACCAATTAAACATTGAATATCGACAATATTTTTGCTAATGTTGTGTATGGCTATTTTACAGGAAATTATAGTAAAAGAATGTATTCTTTTGCAAAGGGTATGGGGTTTTTAAATTTACCCCATCCAGAAAAAGACCAACACCATTAATTGCCTTTTTATATCTTCACATATCTCATATGCAATTGGATAAAAGAGTAGTTTCGTTTACCTTCATTCGCAATACTGAAACCAAAAACATCAAAACGCAATGGAACCATCTGTAATTGCAATCTGTATGATTGCTTTTTTAGTAGCCGTAGTTGTAACGCGCATTATTTTCAGTATCCCGTCCATAGTGGCCAATTCCAAGGCACAAACTAAACTATTGATCAAGATAGCCGAAAAGAGCGGTGTAGCTGAGAATAACATTAAACCTATATTGCGAGATTTGAAACTTAGGATTGATGCTCAGGGAAATGTAATAGATAACGAATAACATACAAGTAATGGATAGTTCAGTTTATTTTATTGTGGCCTTTGTATGGTTTATAGCAAGCTTGGGCATAGCATATCAAGCACAGATGCGCAAAATACATGCGTTTGCGGCATTTCTTATATCGATGCTATTTAGCCCTATTATTGGACTAATAGTGCTGCTAATGTCGCCAGAGTATAATGTTACACAAGATCCGCCAACGAGATCGGCAAGTCAGGACAGCGCAATTGACAAACTAATAAAATTAGCAGACCTAAGAGACAGAGGATTAATAACGGCAGAGGAATTTGAGCAATACAAGTCAAGCCTTTAAAAACAAAAATCGAACATGGACATTTATACAGCGTTAATACTTATCATAGGGGTAACCGTTGTTATTTTAAATATCATGCTTGCCATTGCCATATTCACAATTAGGGACAACTCAAAGCGGCAACTATACGAACTAATCCAGCAGTCGCAAGACCTGCAACAGATACGCGCCTACCTATATATTCAAACCCGAAAAGAAATAAAGGACGTGCAGGTGACCAGAGAAAAATTTACTAGCAATGGGGTAGAGCAAGAGGTTAAGGTTATTTCAATTGACGATTGGATAAAAGGCTATTCGCATGGCGACACCCACAAGGTAGAGGGGGTCAAGTAGAGTTTAGCTGTAAGTAGACGATTTTAGAAAATTTTGTACCCTATTTGTACCCTGAAACTCTTACTGGTAGACTGTTGTTACTTTTTGCATCGGCAAATAGACCATATTCCCTAATTTCATACATCATGTATCTATTCCCCCTAAACAAAGAATCACTCCCAAACTCGTTCAAATGAAACAAAATACCACTTTCAATTGGTTGACCAAGAAACCCGAAATACTAAATCTACACGATCCTAATACAGACAATATCTACTATGAGCGATACAGAGTAGCCAAAAACTTAGAAGTCATTAAGTCTGATAGCCACTATCTAATCCGTATAAAGGGCCTAAACAACAAACATAGTTTCTCTATCAATGTCATAGATTTAGTATTCTATTTCGATAAGCTCATTCTAACACAAAACAATAACAGTTTCTATATCGAATCTTATGCCGAAGCCAGCAGCGACCTACTACACAACATCAACAAACTATTGAGCAACAACGCTATCAAAAACAACATTAAATATGTCTATTACGCCAATGCCATCTCAGTTTACGTAGAGAGTATAAGTGATGTAGACTTCATCCTCAACAATATCCAGCATTTAAGCATAGATCAATACATACCTACAGCACCTCAATACACTTTAGACAATGTACCACAAGCACTGCACGTACTCTACAAATACTTTAAATTGTTTGAAGACAATAACGACAACGATAGACCAAAATTCAGCGAGAAAAACAAACAGCTATTCATCAACACCACACTTCCACTCATACCACTCATCAACGACTATTTAGATACATTTCAGCAAACCGATACCCCCCTTTCAGAAGAAGCACAGATACTTGGCAATATAGCTGAGTACTTCTGTGAGATTTACGAATAGTATAAATTACCCTGCGCTCATTAGTTTCATTCTTACCAACTAGCTTTAGCAAGGCATATCCTTCCCCCACCACATTCCCCTCAAAAAACCTCCCAAATTGAGGAAGCGTCACGCTTCCATATATGCAGTAAAATCCAGCCCACACAAATCTAACAACAAATCCATTTTCTCTAGCTCAATCCTTTCATCTAAATCTAATACCCCCAATTTTTACCTAATACATCCCTCACCATCACACACCATTACTGTTCAGCAACAATTGTTCAGCTTACTACACTTACACCACATAAGCACAATTTTACATAACCAAATCCCAGCCTACATTTTCACGCATCCCACCCCACAAAAACACCCTCAAAACTGTATTAACTTACCACACCTATCTATATAGCCCTGAGCAGATAAGTGTACTAAGCTGCACAGATAAGTGTACCATCCTCAAAACCCATTTTCACCACCTAAAAAATCCACCCTACATTCGCACGCACCCACCAAACCTCTACACTAACCACCATAAACAACATCTACCTATTCATTAAAAACCTAACCACAAAAACCATGCAACACACCAGCCACCATTCCATGCACTATCTATAGCAAACCTCTCCCACACATTACAAAAAAACAATGCGCAAAAATAACGAGCAAAAAGTGCGCAAAAATGCACCTCCTCACCCGCACAACCCATTGATTATCAACCACTTATCCCAAACCCTCAAAAAATCAAAAATGCGCAAAACACACCCTAACCCTACGCTGATTTTTTCTGAAACATTCAATTCCATTACAGCACCTACCTCCATCTTAGCACTCATTTTTCACCCGTTTACCATCATCTTTCAGCATTCCATCACGCCGCCAGTGCACGCACACACCCACTCGCTTTTTATAACAATTGTTTATGCCGTTAGCGTTGTATCTTTGCACCCTTAAAAATTATTCAACTCATGCCCGGAACAGAACTTTTTGGCGCCGAAGAACGTAAAGAAATTAACGATGTACTCGATACAGGCATACTGTTTCGCTACAATCACGATCAGCAACGCAACGGTATTTGGAAAGCCCGCGAGTTCGAAGCCGAAGTAAGAAAGATAACCAATGCTAGGTTTGCACACGCCATGTCTAGCGGCAGCACAGCCATAGCCACAGCACTCGCAGCAGCAGGCATAGGCACTGGCGATGAGGTTATAGTACCACCATTCACCTACATAGCCACTGTAGAGGCCGTGTTCTTTGTAGGTGCCACACCCATCTTTGCCGAAATAGACGAAACACTCTGCCTCAGCGCGCAGGGCATACGCCAGGCCATCACCCCCCACACCAAGGCAGTCTGTTTGGTACACATGTGTGGCGGCATGGCCGATATGGATGCCATCATGGCCGTTATCAACGAGCACAATTTAATATTGGTAGAAGACGCAGGTCAGGCATTTGCCGCTTCATACAAAGGCACTTTCACAGGTCTCTTTGGCAAGGCAGGTAGCTACTCATTCGACTTCTTCAAAATAGCTACAGCAGGCGAGGGTGGGGTATTAGTCACCAACGATGAGGCTACCTACCGCCTCGCCGATTCCTACTCCGATCATGGTCACGATCATATCGGTGCCAATCGTGGCATGGAGCAGCACCCTATATTAGGTTTCAATTATCGCATCAGCGAGCTCCACGCAGCAGTTGGCCTTGCCCAAACACGCCGCGTGCCGCATATAGTAGCTATGAACCGTAAGAACAAACAACTACTTACAGAGATACTATCTGCTACACCAGGCATATCATTTGCCCACCTTCCCGATCCCTCCGGCGACTCCGCTACCTTCCTCAACCTCTTCCTCCCCGATACTGCTACCACTCAGCGCTTTGTAGACGAGCTCAATAAAGCAGGTGTTGGTGGTTTCAACTATTGGTTTATCAATATGTACCACTTCATCAACCAGTGGGATCATATCAAGGAAATGAGAACAGCATCCAAGCTACCAGTTCAAGTCATGGGCCAGCAGCCAAACTATGCTAATCTCAGCCTACCTAAATCACAAGAGGTTATAGGTCGTTTAGTATCATTCGGCATCCGTTGCACTTGGCAAGAGCAAGAAGTTAGAGACCTTGCAGCGCGCATTGCAGCCTGCGCCCACAATGCCATGAACCACTAGTAGTTGCCACAAAGAATATATCATGCACAAGAATTTCAAAAATATCGACAAAGTTGTTTTCGGCAGGGGTAGCTTCTCCATGCTAGAGCAAATACTTGAGGATAAGCGGAATGAAAATGATCGTTTCTTTCTCTATGTTGTCGATAACTACTTTAATGGCCAACCCCTTGCGGCTCGTTTGCCACTCCAGCCCAACGATATTGTTAGGTTCATAGACGTAGACCCTCACGAGCCCACTACCGAGCAGATAGATAATCTTAGAGACGAGGTGCTTAACACCTATGGTTTGCCAGCAGGTGTTATTGGTATAGGTGGCGGCAGCATTATGGATATTGCCAAAGCTGTTTCACTCATGTTCACCAATGAGGGCTCTTCTACACTATATCAGGGGCTCAATCTTATTAAGAAGCCTGGTATCTATCATCTGGGCATACCCACTATATCAGGCACAGGTGCCGAGGTATCTATGACGGCAGTACTCACTGGCCCCACCAAAAAACTTGGGCTCAAATGTGATTGGACTGTTTTCAATCAGGTCATCCT
>CALRKH020000026.1:0-34107 GCA_943367855.1 Asaia bogorensis
TATAACCCTCACCAATACCCTTCCATGCATATAGGTTGCTTTTTGGACGACAATCAATTGAATAGACTATTCCCTTTTTATATACTATTAGATGCCAATCTGAATATCAAATCTTATGGAAAATCTATTAAAAAGATAATAGATATTACTATTGAAAAACCTTTTGACGACTACTTTATAATTCATACACCAGAAATAAAAAAAATAGATCTTGAGCATTTATCTGGTAAGCGTTGCCAACTGATAGTAAAAGAAACAATTGAATCTGTTAGTCCACTCATAATTATATGTGAGTTAGAATATTTGTCAGTTACTAACGAATTACTACTAATTGGCACACCCAAAATACACGCTGACAACAATACTAAAAACGATAATGAGCCCAAACAGGAAACAGATTATTCCACTATCATCAGCAACAAATCAAAATACGAAACACCCGAAAATACTGCAAAAGGTACAGCATTTAGATATGACACAATAAGTGGTGTAGCGCTAACTGATGCTAATGGCAGCATTGAATGGGTTAGCAAAGATTTCGAGAGCTCAATGGGCGTGAAACTTGCTGACATTATTGGCATGAGACCCAGAAATGTCATTTATGGCAAAGGTTCTACTCATATATCTTCAAGCTATGTTGATGAAATGGTAGCAAAAAAAAATATTTTCTCTTTTGATAATATTGGTTACAACAAAAGAGGTGAATCATTTTGGTTTCGCACCACTGTACAGCCAATTCTTGATGCTGAAAATAATATAAAAGGTAGATATTATTACTTCGAAGACATAACGCCAATTAAAGACAAAGAATATGCACTAAAAGAAGTACAAGACCTCTGGAAATTTGCAGTAGAAAGTACTGGTGACGGAATTTGGTCTTTTGATATTAATAAGAATAAAGTCACAATATCTGACAGTTTAAGAGATCAAATTGGGTTAAAAAGAAATGAAGACTTAAACGAAAATATTATAGCCCAAGTACTAGACCCCAAAGACAGAAATATATTAAGAGAAACAATATCAAATTTATCTACTAAAGAACCAACTTTTTCACACGAAATAAAGATTAGGAGCGCAAATGGTAAAATAAAATTCTATAAAGCAAGAGGTAAAGCATACAAATGGGATGAAGATAAATTATCTCTACTCATAGGTACTCTTACCGATATTGACACAGAAAAAAGAAAAGATTTAAAAATAAAAGAACTTGCGGCGAGAACTAGTACAATAATATCTAGTTTGAATTACGGCATTCTATTAGAAAATGAAAATCGAGAAGTAGTATTAGCTAACACAAAATTTTGTAAATTATTCGATTTACCAATTACTCCAGAGCAATTAATTGGCATGGATTGTTCGGGTATGGCCGATGCAAGCAAAAATGCATTTAAAAATCCTAATGAGTTCCTACAAAGAATAGATAGTTTGCTTGAAAAACAAACTGAAGCAATTGGGGATGTACTTTATATGACTGACGGCAGGATCTTAGAACGAGATTATATTCCAATTTTTATAGAAGGTAAATATCAAGGACACTTATGGAAGTATGAGGATGTGACTTACCAAAAAAAACTTGAAATTGGCATTAAAAGTTCAGAAGCCCGACTAATTTCTCTTATTGAGAATCTTAATCTAGGCATATTGTTCGAAGACCAAAACAGAGAAATAATTTATACCAACAAGGCACTGTATAGATTTGTGGATAATAACATAGCGACATTTTCTCTGGTAGGCAACAATTCTTGCACTGCAATTCATAAAATTAAACACATATTCAAACATCCGGAAGAAGAAGTAAGCATAATAGAAAATGCTGTTTCTAAAAATGAAATAATAAAAACAAGGCATATTGAGTTAGCAGACGGTAAAATATTGAAACAACAGCTGATACCTGTTATAGTAGATGATGAAAGCAAAGCACTATTGTGGGTATATGAAGATATAACAGACCAAATAACAACCGAACAAAAACTTAAAGCTCAAAAAGAATATTACCATGAAATACTCAATTCTGTACCAGCAGATATAGTAATATTTTCACTCGATCATAAATACCAATTCATCAACAAAAACGCTGTTCGAAATGATGAAATAAGACACTGGCTTATAGGTAAATCTGATTACGACTATTGCATTAGAAAAAACATAGACTTTCTTATAGCTGATCAAAGAAAAGAAATGTTCAACAAGGCTACATCAGAAAAAAAACCTGTATCAATCATAGATGAATATTTAAAACCAGACAAATCAGTAGGGTACACATTACGAATCATGTATCCAAAGATGGACGAAAATGGCCAATTAAAATATTTGATAGGATATGGCAATGATATTACAGAACAAGTTCTTAACGAAAGAAAAGCAGAATTAAATGAAAAAAGAGTACTCAATCTGTTAGAATTCGTAAAAGATGGCATATTTACTTGCTCTAAAAACGGAAATTTAAATTATACCAACAAATCATTCTGGAACATATTTATCGAAGCATTTCCTGCAATTAACACATTAAAACCAACTAACTTATTTGATTTAATTAGCAAAAAAGAAATCAACAAGATTAAAACTTGCTTCGATAATCTGGGGAATAATAGCCTTATGGAATCTTGTATCATAGAAGCAGGTATAGGACATACTATATACCTCGATTTTTCGGTAACACAACGTTTAGAGCTTGAAACAGGCGATTACATATGCAGAATAACCAATATAACGGAACTTATACGAAAAGAGGAAAATCTAAAAAGAATGATTGAAAAAGAGAAGGAACTAAATGCTTCAAAATCTCAATTCATTCGCATTACATCTCATGAACTTAGAACACCATTAGCAGTAATTCAATCTAATACTGAAATTTTAGAACTATTACTTGATGAATCCACTGATAAATCCAAGATCTTAAAGGCTAAGCCTGAAAAGATGATTAATAGAATTCTAAAAGAGGTTAAACTAATGACAGAAACCCTCAATGAATTAATGATGATTAGCAGGATTGAGGCAGGCAAAATTGAATTCTTACCAGAAACGTTCAATCTAATTCCTTTTATTGAGTCTATTATAAGTGATTTATACTTACCATATTCTGATGGCAGAAATGCAAGAATTATATGCAAAAACGACAATGTAATGATATATGGAGACATTAAGTTACTTCGCCACGCAATAGAAAATCTACTTAACAACGCATTTAAATATTCAATGGGCAGCAATCCGCCAGAAGTTATTGTTGACTATGACGAAAAAGACATTGTAATATCTATAATAGATTTTGGAATTGGAATTCCAGAAACTGATCAAAAAAAACTATTTCACTCCTTTTTCAGAGCATCAAACGTCAAAAACATCCAGGGTTCAGGCTTGGGGCTAATGGTTGTAGATTATTGCATTAAAAAACATAATGGTAAAGTACATTTCAATTCAAAACAAGGAATTGGCACTACATTCACATTGACAATACCAAAAAAATCATGAATACAAACAAAATACTTGTAATAGAAGATGAAATAGGTATAGCTGAATCACTTGAAGTATTATTAGAAGCAAATGATTATCCAACCTATATTGCTAATAATGGATCTGATGGTTTAAACTTATTAGCCAAGCATTACAATGAAATTTGCCTTATTCTGTGCGACGTTAATTTGCCAGATATTAGTGGTCATGATGTTTTAAAAGTTGTAAGAAATAATGGAAACCACTACAATATACCCTTCATATTCTTAACCGCATTTGCCGACGATAAAGACATAAGAGAAGGAATGAATATGGGTGCAGATGATTACCTAACTAAACCATTTTCTATTAAAGACCTAATACAAACTATAAAAAGTAGAATAAGCATACATGAAAATACTAACTCAAAGAATCAGCAAGCTTTAAAAACTAAGTGGAACGAAATATTCACAAACAATTTTAGACAAGAGTTTTACACACCACTTAATAGTCTCTTAAATTGCATTAATATAGCAATGAGCACTAAGGAAAATATAGATAAATACGAATTATCTTTACTACTCGAGTCAATAAATAAATCTGGATTTAGACTATACAGAAACGCTAGAAATTTATTATTAAACACTATTATATCGAACAAGGAATTACCTGAATTCTGCACGTCTACAGACAATATTTCCTTTTATTCTATTGTAACAACTGTTGTTAATAAATACTACCAACACGACAATAAACCACAAATAGACCTCTCCATACATAGTACATTATGGACAATACCTTCTTGTAGTCAAGATTTAATGGAAGTCGTAATTACTGAATTGATTGATAATGCAATAAAATTCAATTCAAGCAAGAACAATCCAACTGCTATAATTAAAAAACTACCTAATGGAACGGAGTGTTTTTGCATTACAAATGAAATAATTAACGATTTTGAATTTAATGAAGACCGAATTATACCTTTTAAAAAATTTAGACTAGATAATAGTTTAAATGGTCTAGGGTTAGGGCTTTTTATTGTTAAAGAACTAATCAGCTCAATGAAGCTTCATCTTGAATTTGAAATAAACGAAAGTTTATTTACTGTTAAAGTACTTTTGCCTACAACAACCACCTAATACTAGGAGCACAAGCAAAGTAAAACATTTTGATTTTTACATAGTGGAATTTAACACTAATTCAAATCAAAAATCTGCAAGTGTATGCTTAATGTCAAATTATACAAAAAACAATTCAAAGGAACTGGCTATAAACTACATATTGAATCTAACGAATACAATGAAATAAACTTCCAGCAAATTGAAAACAATATTTACAATGCCATAAAAACAGGAATAGACTTCATAGTTTTATTCGACAAAAATGTCAGTAACAGAAAAATATCAACAGAAGAAAAACGTACTATTATTCACAAAACTCTTCAAATATGTTCTGAGAATATTCCTCTACTTGTAAACATCGACATAAATGATGAATATATTGATTTAGATAGCGTTTACAAACTAGACGTTTATAATACAAACGGATATATTATAAATATTAATAGCACAATTACAAGAGAACCAACAGATCTAAAAAAAATCATCACAGCCGTATGCAATATTACAAACAAACCGATATTTATTGCTAATACTTGCAAATCGCTACCAAATATCAATTTATTGAAAGAAATAAATCAATTACAAGAAGAGAACTTCAATATTGTAGGATTGATTTTTGACGGTAAATATGTAGAATATATTACAGAAGCCATAAAATGTCTACCTTATGATTTCATATTGCTAAATGACAATGACAAAACTATATTACCTAGCTTGGCTTGTGGGGCAAATGGTATCATTTCTTCTAAAGTAACCACTCATGCCAACGAAATTATTAATATCGTCAACTTAGTTATGGTTGGCAAATTAGAAAAAGCGCGTAAAATTATGCTTGAAATCTCATAAGATATCAACTAACAACCTATCTAAAACCTAATAAATTCTTCACATCAAATTCTAATAAAACTACTGTAATGGAGTTATAGTAAGGTTCAATAAGCAAGGACACTAAAGTTAGTACCTTTGCACCCGAATTATAAAACATGGGCAAAGTAGCTATCAACCTTGCAACAGGCAGTCTGCAACAAAACGAAGTAATAGTGGGTATAGATTTGGGCACTACCAATAGCCTTATAGCTATTGTAAGAGAAGACTCTAAAACACCAATTGCGCTTCGCGAAACTGATGGCCTCACGCTAGTTCCTTCTATTGTACACTTTGATGAATATGGCAACCCAATAGTGGGCAATGCTGCAAAAGAGCAACTAGTAGCACACCCAGAAAGAACCATCTACTCTGTAAAGCGCCTTATGGGTAAGGCATACAAAGACGTAGCTGCCGATGCTAATTTCTTCACTTATAACGTGATAGATGATGGCACAGACGCTTTAGTAAAAGTGCAAATAGGCGATAAGTTTTATTCCCCCATAGAGCTATCGGCATTAATACTGAAAGAGCTAAAAAAACGAGCTGAACACATACTAAAAATAAACGTAAGCAAAGCAGTAATCACTGTTCCTGCTTACTTCAACGACGCTCAGCGACAAGCCACTAGAGATGCTGGCCGCCTTGCCGGATTGGATGTATTACGAATAGTAAATGAACCTACAGCGGCTAGTTTGGCCTATGGCCTAGGCACCAAACACGATGGCGAAAAAACCATTGCAGTTTACGACCTAGGTGGAGGAACATTCGACATTTCTATACTTACCCTTAGCAATGGCATATTCGAAGTACTTGCTACTAATGGCGATACTTATTTGGGTGGAGACGACTTTGACAGAGTAGTGGCACAGCACTGGGCAGCACAAATAGGCGCTGACACTGCCGATAAACAGCTGATGCAACAGCTAAGGGTAACTGCAGAAACAGCTAAAAAACATCTATCTACCAACAGCGAATTTGAAACCAACATTGATAGTTATCAGCTAAGCATTACACGCACAGCATTCGAGGAGCTCATAGCACCACTAGTAGCACGAACTATAGATGCCTGTAAAAATGCGATGTCTGATGCAAATATTACGCTCGACAAAATAGACACTGTAGTGATGGTGGGTGGCAGCACACGAGTGCCTCTTGTGCAGCAAGAAGTTAGTAGTTTCTTTGGCAAACCACTGAACAATACATTAGACCCAGACGAAGTGGTGGCACTAGGTGCCGCAGTGCAGGCCGATATATTGGCGGGCAACAATACAGATATGCTGCTGCTCGATGTTACACCGCTTTCGCTAGGGTTGGAAACCATGGGTGGGCTAATGGATGTGTTGATTCCAAGAAATTCTAAAATCCCAACACGTGCTGGCCGTCAATACACCACTCATATAGATGGACAGTCGGGCATGCGAATTTCTGTTTTTCAGGGAGAACGCGACTTAGTAACAGACAATAGAAAACTAGCTGAATTTAATTTGACTGGTATACCAGCCATGCCAGCTGGCTTGCCCAAAGTTGAAGTTACATTTCTTTTAGATGCAGATGGCATTCTGAAAGTAAGCGCTCAAGAACTCAGAAGTGGTATATCTCAATCTATAGAGGTAAAACCTCAATATGGATTGACTGATGAACAAGTGGAGCAAATGCTGCTAGATAGCCTGACACACGCTAAAGATGACATGCAAAATCGTGCACTGGTAGAGGCTGCCACAGAGGCCAGGCAAATGCTGGACACTACTACTCGCTTTCTGCAAAAGCATAGAGAAATGCTGACTGCAGAAGAGATAGAAACAACAAACGAACAGTTGGCACTGCTAGCAGCAGCAGCAAATGGTAGCGACAAAAACAAAATCCAGGAACTGACCGAGAAGCTAAATGAAGTTTCTCGCCCATACGCAGAAAGGGTGATGGAAGGAGCGCTGAAAGATGCCATGAGAGGAAAAAAAATATTGTAAAAGACTATCAAAAGCCCACTTATAACTAGGTGGGCTTTTTGATATAATTTCTATATGCAGATTTCAGGTAATGTAAAAAAGCTACAATCAAGATGTTAATGACGCCTAAACTTAGTATGTTTAGCGCCAATACGTTAACTTAGAGATTTAGAAATACAACATCTGCATTCCAACACTAAAGAATAGTGAATCAAAACCAAGAGCAGTATAGACTTGAGGCGCTAAAACTATACGATATTCTAAACACATGGAGCGAGCCTGCATTTGATGATATTGTTGCACATGCAGCTAAAATATGCCATGTACCAATTGCAGTAATCAGCATAGTAAATGATACACAACTTTGGTTTAAGTCTGCATATGGTTTAGATCTTAAAGATACTCCAAAAGAATGCTCATTTTGTGCGCATACTATTACGCAAAATGAAGTTTACGAGATAAAAGATACACATCAAGATCCACTATTTGTCAATAGTCCATTTGTAACCAATGCTCCCCATATCAGGTTTTATGCAGGCGCGCCGCTAAAAGACGCTACTGGCATATACTTAGGTGCACTAGCGGTGATGGATACTAAACCTGGTGAAATCTCAATACACCAAAAAGAGCATTTATTAGTTTTAGCAAATGCAGTTATGTCATTGCTGGAACTTAGAAAAGAACAGAAAAATTCAGACTTATATAAACAAGCATTGAGTACTGTTTGCGCATTCGGCATCCTAAATAGTAATCTGGTTTACGAATATGTAAATGAACCTTTTTGCAATCTCTCTGGCTATCAAATTCAAGAAATTATTGGCAAAAACATTACTGACATTAAGATAGCACAATTCAGCTATCAAGAAGAAATTGAGATAGTGAATGAATTGAATAAAGGAATCACTATCAATAAAAATATAAAAAACAAAAGTAAAGACGGCACCACTTCCTGGAGTAAATTAACACTTCTACCCTACCTCAATAGTGACGGAAATATTTTAAAGGTATTTTCGATACGCAATGATATTACCAACGAGATAAAAGCATTAGAAAGATTAGAGAAAAGTGAAGCAAAGTATAGAGCATTGGTAGAAGAGTCTGCACAAATGTCTTTTACTACAGATGAGCATGGCGTATTTACATATGCTAGCATCAGACTCAAGGAGCACTTAGGATATGATGACAGTGAAGTAATTGGCAAAAAGTTCCCATTCATCTATAACGATGAATGGCTTGAAAAAGTTACTGCATTTTATACCAATCAATTCGAAACACAGACCACAGAAACGCAATTCACCTTCCCAGTTCTCACAAAAGACAATCGTAAAATTTGGCTGGAACAATACGCTACACTTATAGTTGCTAACAACAAATATTTAGGTTTCAGATGCATTCTGCACGATGTAACAGACCGAGTATTGGCAGAAGAAGCTCATAACGAAGCATTGCGTCTGGCCAACGAGGCTAGAGTGATTCAGAAAAATTTCTTGAACAAAGTAAGCCACGAGATGCGAACACCTATGAACGGTGTAGTAGGCATGGCAAACCTGCTAAAAGACACAACACTTTCCGACAACCAAAAAGTGTTTGTTGACAACATTTTAGAGTCTGCAAACAATATGTTGCATCTACTCAATGAGTTGCTAGATGTAGCTAAGCTAGAAAACGGCATGGTAACCTATCAGGATACTGAGTTTGATTTGAGACAGTTGTTGCATAATATTAGCAATCGTTTCAAGCAAGACATTGAAGCAAAAAAGCTATGGTTGGCTGTTCATATCAACAATCAAATTCCAACCACCCTGTATGCCGACAAACAAAAACTAAATCAGATTTTACTAAATATACTAGGCAATGCAGTAAAGTTCACTAATACTGGCAGCATTACTCTTACTGCTACGGTAAAGAAACGAGCAAACGACACACTAACACTTGAATTTAAAATTGCCGATACTGGAATAGGCATAGCTGCTGAAAATATTGATACCATATTCGAGAGTTTTGCTCAAGCAGATAACAACACAGATAGACGCTTTGGAGGCACAGGACTAGGGCTATCTATAGCCAAACAATTGATAGAACTACAAGGTGGCTCTATAAGTGTACAAAGCACCTATGGCCTGGGGTCTATATTTACATTCACTTTCCATGTTGGCACATCAAGCAAATCGACCAATACTGACTTAACAGACCAAAAACAAAACATTAAAAACTCGCTAAACGGCGTTTTGGTGCTGCTGGTAGAAGACAACATAATCAATCAAAAGGTAGCCACCTTTACGCTAGAAAACTGGGGGGCCAATGTAACAGTAGTAGATCGTGGACAAAAAGCAATTTCGGCACTAACACTCAGAAATTTCGATTTAATACTGATGGATATACAAATGCCAGAAATGGACGGCCTGGCTACCACAAGGTATATTCGTTCCAGACTGTTTATAAACACCCCAATATTAGCAATGACCGCCTCGGCTATGCCCGGAGAAAAAGAAAAATGCTTAGAGGCAGGCATGAACAATTATATTGCTAAACCATTTGAACCGAATGAACTAAATATCATTATCTCGGCATTGCTTAAAGAACATAAAGCAATAGCCCAACTCAATACAAGCTGTATTAACTTCAAGTATCTGGACGAGTTGACAGATGGCGACCAAGATTTTCTGAAAGAAATATTTGCCACATACCTTGTCAAAACACCAGAACTCATAGACCAGTCGTTTGCAAATATTGACAACAAACATTGGAAAGAACTAAAAGCTGCTATCCATAGCCTTAAAAATAGTGTTGGCATAATAGGTGCAACAAAAATATTCGACAAACTATCTGTAATGGAGCTTAATATTACTGACAGCGGTATATCTACCGAACTTGTAGAAGAATATAAGTCTGAAACAATTCCAATGATATTCGAAAGTATAGCACAAGTACGTCATCAACATACTATTATGAATTGACTAGACTGACAACTACAAAACACAAATATGCAATTATGACATAGAACAGCTCCATTTACTGCAAATTTGTCATACCAACTTGTAAAGAAAAGTCTAAAATGAACGGACTGTAAACTATACCGATATACAGATCTAGATTTTCTCAAAATACAATACAGCATTGCTTTTCAGCGCTTTTATATCACGCTTTTTTTCTTGATTTTTGTCTAACTATTTAACAATCTGATATAACGAACTGGCAATAATTTTGAGGAAGTAACAGATATACAAACAACAAGGAAAGCTATGAACTACAAAATAATACCTGTAATAGCTACCGCAGCCGTTACATCAATCATCACACTATTTGTTGCAAATAAAATGCAACCAAAACCACACTTTGGCGAAGGCAAAACGCAGTCACAGGTTAGTTATGTCAACTACAGTGGCACAGCAGCACCAGCCAATTTTGAGATGGCTGCCGAATCTTCGGTGCCAGCAGTGGTACACATTAAGACTGCCACTCAAGCCAAACTGGTAACAGACAATAGCATGGGCGATTTATTTAGTCAGCTATTTGGGCAAAGACAATATTACATCCCATCTCAGCAGGGTTCAGGCTCTGGTGTTGTTATCTCACCCGACGGGTATATAGTGACCAATAATCACGTAATAGCAGATGCATCTGAAGTTACAGTAACCTTTAATGACAGATATATTGCCAAAGCACAGGTGATAGGCACTGACCCATCTACTGATATAGCAGTGCTAAAGGTAGAAGGTGAAGGAAACATTCCCTTCATGCAGTTTGCCAATTCCGACGATGTAAAGCTAGGCCAGTGGGTGCTCGCTGTTGGTTTCCCACTTAATTTGGATGCTACAGTAACTGCCGGCATTGTGAGTGCAAAGGGTAGAGCTTTAGGAGTAAACAAGCAACGTTCAGCTACTGCCATAGAATCATTTATACAAACTGATGCCGCTGTGAACCCAGGCAATAGTGGAGGTGCACTGGTGAATACCAACGGACAGTTAGTAGGCATCAACTCAGCTATAGCCTCCCCTACTGGTTCATACGCTGGTTATTCTTATGCCATACCTTCCAATATTGTTCGTAAGGTGGTGAATGACCTTATGAAATATGGCACTGTGCAAAGAGCATATATGGGCGTAGAATATCTGGACGATAAGAGTGCTCGCCCAGAAGATGTTTCGGCTGTAGGCCTCGACAAAACTGATGGTGTGTACATAATGGGTGTAAAACCCAACAGTGGCGCAGCAAAGGCCGGCATTAAAAAAGGTGATTTTATTACCCAGATAAACGGTGTACCAGTTAACAATGCCGCAGACATACAAGGACAAATAGCAAGATACAGACCTGGCGACAATGTAAATGTAGTTTACAACCGCAACGGAAAAGTAATGAATGCCAGCATCCTACTCACTAATCTGAATGGCACTACCGACATTATGAAAGCTGGAACCCCAGGTAAATATATGGGTGCCACCTTCAGACAGATTAATGATGAGGAGAAAACAAAATATGGTATAGAAAGAGGTCTTGTGGTGTTAGAGCCAGGCAATGGTTCGTTTGCACAGCAAACTCAGATTAATAAAGGCTTTATCATTACTAATGTAAATGGAAATGTAGTAAACACACTAGCCGATTTCCAGCAGATACTTTCATCATCCGGCAAGGTTCAGCTAGCAGGGTTCTACCCAGGCAAGCAAGGAATGTATTACTACATACTTTCCAATACAGAGTCTAACAGAAATTAATTAAGTCTATATAATATCAGCCGACCTTTTTACTTTTAGTATTGAGGTCGGTTTGTTTTTTTCTGACAATTTTAACCGATTCGTACAATTTTAACCGATCAAAAACCACTAGTAAAAAATAATATTGTGCATTACTTTTGAAGGGTGCATTTACTAAAACGGTACTCAATAATAATAACTACCATCATTATTACTCTGTGTATCTACACACAAAGCAGTGCACAGTACACGGATATATTTACATTACCCGTACCTCAGCAATATAGTGCTGTCAACAAAGCTCTTCATGCAGGCGAAGACTCTGCGACAGACATGCGCAATGCCAACTTGCTGATGCAACAAGCACTTGCAACTAATAATGAAACAGCTATCCTAAATGCCAAACGCGCACTGCTTTCTCTAAAACAACTATGGCATGTAGCATATAACGAACTACCTAAAGAATTAAAAGCATTAGAAAGAGAGGCTCAAAAGGCTAATTCAATAGCCGTTGTCACCTATGTGTATGAGATATATGGCAACTATTACCTTACATCTGGCAATTATCCGCTAGCATTCCAATATTATCTGCGTGCCTTTAATAATTATCACAATCTCTATCCCGAACAGTTTCCGGATATGTCAGCTTCCTATTATTCTTTGGCATCATCTTACTACAAATTCGGCGATTATGAAAACGCTTTAAAATATAGCTCTGCCATTGCCAATAGAAAATTTGAGCAAGAAGGCTGGCTCAAAATTCTACTTAATGATATGTGCGGCACTTGCTGTCTCAAACTCAAAAAGTATGACTCTGCGTTAGCCTATTTCGATACTGTAGAAGCAATTGCATATACTTTTCACAGTGATGTAGGCAGAAAAGCCTGGCAAGGTATAGCAACTGGTAAAAAGGGTATAGTATATGCACAAGTAGGCAATTATGAAAAAGCAATAACACATCTAAAAAAAGGCATTGACATATGTTTAGCTACAAGTCCCGATGACAATGTTGCAGTTTTTGCAACAGAACTCGTGAATATCTATATAAACAAGAACAACTTAGAAGAAGCTGGGAAATACCTCAATACCGCATGGCAAATCATACCAAATTGCATTGATATATCAACTAAGGTCAGCCTATATAAATCAGCCGCTAAGTATTACGAGCGATTGGGTAATGCAAATTTGGCAATAAGACTATACGACACCTGCAACAGGCTGAGAGATAGTGCTGAAATATTAACAGATAAAAACATAATGTTTCAGTCTGAAATGAAAGCCGCAGAAGAGTTGAAACAACTGCGTGAAGAAATAGCTAATAAAGAACAACGATCTGAAAAAATAATGCGCAATAGCCTTATTGGCATAGTGATATTACTAATGATTGTTACGCTACTTTTTTACAACAGAAAACTGCTAAAACAAGAAAACAGAGAACAACAGTTAGCTGCCGAAAAACTAATAGCTGAGCGTGAACTGCAAACTGCAACACAACTCATAGAAAACTACAAACGAAATATAGAAGAGAAAAACATCTTACTATCACAACTGCAAGTACAAGAGCAAAAAACAGATTCGGCTGAAACCATTGATAAGCTACAAAAAAGCACCATATTAACAGACGAACAATGGGAGGAGTTTAAATCACTTTTCAATAAAATCCATCCAGATTTTCTGCATCAACTCAAAAGCAAGCTGCCCGGTCTTTCTCCTGCCGAAGTCAGATTTTTAGTTTTAGCTAAACTAGCATACAACACTAAAGAGATGGCTGCAGCACTGGGCGTCACCACTCAGGCTATTCGCACCACATGGTATAGACTCAGAAAAAAGCTCAATTTACCTGAAGAAGGCAGTATAGAAGAGCTAATCAATGAAATAAGTTAAATAATTATGTAATACATAAAAGATTGAAAACCATCACTTTAAGTGATGTGACGCAATTGTGACACCCCTTGTGACCAAAGTGTGCTGCAAAATATTAGGACACGCACACCAACAGGCTGTATGTTTGTGCAACAATTCGATACAAGTGCAGGCACAAGCAAAACATACACTTTTCCTAACATCTATCATACTGCTTTTCCTGCTTTTGATTATCGGCATTTGGTTGATTTTCGATTACAGAATAGAAGCTATTAATACATTCTAAGTACTTTTTATCCCTTGTTAACGATGTAAAGACTGCCCCTCCCTTGGCAGTCTTTTTTAGTTGGGTTTATCCATTTCTATTGCTGCTTATCTATTACTTTTGCACTTCTGCACAAGCACCCATATGAATAAATCATACATACTACCACTACTATTGCTAGGTGCTGCGCTCCTGTTTATACCCATGCTTGGTGGTGTTCACCTATTCGACTGGGACGAAATTAACTTTGCCGAGTGCGCCAGAGAAATGATGGTGACTGGCGATTACTTACGTCCACAGATAGATTTTATGCCTTTCTGGGAGAAACCACCATTATTTATATGGCTGCAAGTAGCCTCTATGAAGATTGCTGGCATAGGTGCTTTCGCTGCCCGACTGCCCAATGCATTAGTGGGCATAGCATCGGTGGCGGTAGTTTACCATTTTGGCAAAAAAATCTATAACTATCGTTTAGCACTTTATTGGGTAGCTATGCTTGTGGCATCTTGGCTTCCTCATTTCTATTTCAAGACAGGCATAATAGACCCTCTTTTCAATCTCCTGATAGTAGCTGCTTTTATCCAGGTTCACCTACTTGCCTCCAGTCCTACCGGTGCCAAACGCGCAGTTTTTGCAGGTCTTTTATTAGGTCTGGCTGTCCTTACCAAAGGCCCAGTAGCTATATTGGTAGCAATGCTGTGTACGGTAGTTTATATTATTACCAACAAAGGTATTGCCCCCTACAAGCTGAAACATTTAATAATAATTACACTTTTTGCCACTCTACCCATGCTTGGATGGATGGTACTCACTGCTGTGTCGCACGGTGTCAATTACTCCCTTTGGTTCTTAAACGAATTTGTTCAGTATCAGATACGTTTATTTAGTACCGAAGATTCAGACCACGGGGGACCATTTATCTATCATTTTGTGGTGCTATTACTAGGGTGCTTCCCAGCCTCTGTGTTTTTCCTTCACAAAAAAGACACTTCAATCCAAAGCTCTATTAGTCAAATCCAGTTCAAACGCTGGATGAGCATATTGTTTTGGGTGGTACTCATCCTATTCTCCATTGTCAAAACCAAAATAGTTCACTACTCCTCTCTTTGCTACTACCCGCTCACATTCTTGGCAGCACATAGACTCTATATGCTCCACAGCACAGGCCAATCGTTGTCTAAAACCACCAAAACACTCTTACTAACCATTGGCAGCATCATAGCAATAGTAATCATAGCTATCCCAGTAGTTGGCATGAACAAAGATGCACTCATACCCTTCATTGCCGACAAGTTTGCAGTAGCCAACCTTCGTGCAGATGTACCCTGGCACCCACTCGATACTTTGTGGGGTATAGGTTATTTATTGGGAATTTGGGGAGCTGTCAGGCTCATGAAACAACAAACCACCCGTGGTATAATTACACTCATAGTTGTACAAATTGCTGCTATCCAAGCTGTCATATTGTTCTTTACAGCAAAAATTGAAGGATATTCACAACGTGCTGCTATTAGCTTCTTCAAGAGTCATGCTAAAGAGGAAGTATATGTGCAGCCTTTAGGCTACAAAAGCTATGCTAATCTCTTCTATGCCAACAAACAAGCCATCAACGCACCCGAATATAAATGGATACGCAGAGATGAAAGCGGAAGAGAAACACCCGAGGCTAATGTAGAATGGCTATTGCATGGCCAGCTGGAAAGGCAAGCATACTTTATATGCAAAATAACAGACAGCACAAAGTATGCAGCAGAGCCAAACCTACAATTGATTGGCAGCAAAAATGGGTTTGTCTTTTTTAAGAGAAAGTAAAATACCGACTATTACACCAGCTCTTTCAGTTTAGCTATCACTATATCTACCTCTTCATTAGTGTTGTTTTTGCTAAACGAAAATCTGATGGGCACCATGCTACTGGCGCCATTTCCGGATATTGCTTTTATAACATGGCTCAAAGAGTTGGCCCCACTAGTGCATGCACTACCACCACTCACGCATATACCAGCCATGTCCAGATTGAACAACAGCATTTCTGTACGCTCATTGAACGGGAAAGAAACATTTAACACCGTATAAAGACTCTCACCAAAAGTATCGCCGTTAAATACAATTTCAGGGTAAGCTGCTTTAAGCTGTTCTGCCATATACATCTTCAGCCCCTTCACGTGTGCACTATCTTGCTCATAATGCTCCATAGCTAACTCTAGCGCCTTAGCAAAGCCTACTATACCATACAGATTTTCTGTACCAGCACGCATATTGCGCTCCTGCGATCCTCCGTTGATGTATGGATTAATACTGATATCTTCATTTACATAAAGTATGCCAACACCCTTAGGCCCATGAAATTTGTGCGCAGCACCATTTATAAAATGTACATGAAGGTCTTTTAGATTAAATGGGTAGTGCCCTACCGTCTGCACAGTATCTGAGTGAAAAATAGCGTCATACTTTTTACAAAGCTCACCTACTTGTTTTATATCCAGCAGGTTGCCAATCTCATTGTTGGCATGCATCAGAGTCACCACTGTCCTATCGGCACTTTCTGCTAACAGTTGCTCCAGATTCGCCATATCTATATGACCTTTATCAGTTAGCTGCACAAAACTCAGCTTAGCTAGGCCCGCATGTGCCAAATACTCTACTGTGTGCAATGTGGCATGATGCTCTAATGGCGATGTGATGATATGCTTGCACCCCAAATCTCTTATGGCAGCATTGAGTGCAGTATTGGTGCTCTCTGTGCCACCCGATGTGAAAAATAACTCTCCAGGATGAGCATTCAGTATTTTAGCTACCGACTTACGAGCACTTTCCACTGCCATTTTCGTCTCTCTGCCATACGAGTATACAGAAGATGGATTACCAAACTTCTCAGTAAGATAAGGCATCATAGCATCAAGCACTTGAGGATCTAACGAAGTAGTGGCAGCGTTGTCAAAATATATACGGCTCATTAGCAGCATTTTGTGAATGTGCAAAAGTAGCAGAATTTGGCGGAAAGGGAAATGCTATAAATTGGTGGCAGCAAGAACACTAAAAACGGCGCATTTTCCAAACACCATACATAGCTTCTTTAATGATATTGCCCGACATCTTAGATACTCCTTCTTTTCTATCCTGAAAAGTTATAGGCACCTCTGCTATCTTGAAACCAAGTTTCCAAGCTCTATACTTCATCTCTATCTGAAAGGCATATCCCACAAAGTGCACTTCATCTAATGGTATCTTGCGCAGTACATCGGCTTTGTAACATATAAAACCTGCAGTAGGGTCATCTACAGGCATCCAGGTTATAAGCTTGGTATACATGGCACCACCCTTAGAGATAAATATCCTATCCCAGGGCCAGTTTACCACTTTTCCTCCGCGTGTGTATCTAGAACCTACCACCACATCGGCACCTTTCACAGCTGCATCATATAGCCGCTCCAGGTCATCAGGATTGTGAGAGAAGTCGGCATCCATCTCAAATATATAGTCATAGCCATTGGCCAATGCCCACTTGAAACCTGCAATATATGCTGTACCCAAACCTAACTTACCCTTACGTTCTAATATATGCACTCTGCCTGCAAAGGCTGTTTGCAGCGACTTCACTATATCGGCAGTGCCATCCGGCGAGCCATCATCTACTATCAGAATGTGAAATGCACCCTGTAGCGACAGCACTTTACGAATGATTTTTTCGATATTCTCTCGTTCGTTATAGGTCGGTATTATTACAAGCTTCTTCAAAAAGTCGTCCCAATTAGGCGGCAAAATAATGATTAAGTGATTAATTCTGATTAAAATAATCCTAAACTTTCAAACCAGACTTACCCAGCTTCATTCTGTTGAGTATCTCCGATATCTTTTGTTTGGTATGAAGCGAGAAATCTGCCTGCATCATCCAATCGTAATATTGAGGCTCTGATGTAAATACATCTTCCACTCGCCTACCTTTATACTTGCCAAAGTTGAACACTGGGTGACCATCTTTCAAAGCTATGCGACGAGCATAATCCACATACTCATCGTTGTTGGTAAACTTATGCAAGGCTGGTACATCGCTACTCAATTGCTCATAGCGTTGCAGTTGGGCCTCTAGCACCTCTATAGTAGCATCTATATCGGCCTCTGCGCTGTGCGCATTATTCAACTCCTTGTTGCAGTAGAAGGCATAAGCCGCGCTCAGTGTGCGGGCCTCCATCTTAAAGAATATCTGCTGCACATCTACCATATGCCGCTCTGTAAAGTCTACATCTATACCCACTCTCAAAAACTCCTCCGCCAGCAGTGGCAGGTCGAACCGGGCCGAGTTGTAACCACCCATATCGCAGCCCTTCATCCAGTCATACAGCTGGTGAGCCACCTGCTTGAAGCTAGGCGCATCTTTCACATCCTCATCACTTATGCCATGTATGGCCGTAGTCTCTGGCGGTATGGGTATGCCAGGATTTATCCTTCTGGTAAACCGCTCCCGCTTACCATCTGGCATCAGCTTCACAAAAGCCAGCTCTACTATTCGGTCTTTAGCCTGGTCTGTGCCAGTTGTTTCAAGGTCAAAAAATACGATAGGTCTCTTTAATTGTAGTGCCGACATGTTGCTTATTTCTTTTGCGAACTTACACCATTCCAGTCAATTCCATCAAATGTGCCCGAACTCATGAGCAGCAAGAACACTGGTCGCTCATCAGCCACCACCATTTCCTGCACCTGTTTCAGCAGCTCTTCCTTATTGTCTATCACTTGCAGGCTAGCTCTATCAAAACCCGCCACCACATCGGCCGGAGCAAGGGCTGGCAGACCCTTTAGCTGCAGTGCATGATGACTGTAAAACACTATAGCATCATCGGCCTGGTGCATGCTACCAGCATACTGTGCCAAAAAAGCCTGCGACAAACTACTGAATGTATGCAGCTCGAAACACGCTACCAACCTGTGGTTCGGATAGGCCTCGCGCACTGCATTGAGTGTGGCTTTCAGCTTGCTGGGTGCATGGGCAAAGTCGCGATAAATGAGCAAATCTGCCTCTTGCTTTACCAACTCTAGCCTGCGGGCAGCCCCACCAAAACTAGCTATGGCAGCATAGGCGGCATCCTCTGCCACGCCTAGCGCCATACACACCTCCACAGCCGCTCTGGCATTTTGCACATTGTGCCTGCCAAACACCGATAGGCGCACCATACCCGCAGCGGTCTCCACCACCGGCTGTCCACCATCGTAGTGAAACGGTGGTGTATTATAGGCAGTGGCCTGTAGCTTGCCACCACAGCCAGCCACCACTCTTATCACCTCCGTATCCTCTCCGTTGTATATAAGGCGAGTGCCTACCTCCATACCTAGCAGATACTGCTCGAACTGATTAAAGTAATTGTCGTAAGTAGGAAACACATTAATGTGATCCCAGGCTATGCCACTAAGCACACTAATGTGCGGGTGATAGAAGAATATCTTGGGCCTGCGCTCCTCTGCCGATGCTGGATACTCATCGCCCTCCAGCACTATGATAGGAGCATCTGTTAGCCGCACCGAGTCTGAGAAACCATCTACCTTAGCACCCACCAGATAGTCGAAGTCTATACCCTGATGACGCAATATGTGCATCACCATAGAGGTGATAGTGGTTTTGCCATGACTACCAGCTATCACTACCCTTTGCTTCTGCTTGCTCACCTCATACACATACTGCGGAAAAGAATACACCGGTATCCCCTTGCGCTTGGCCTCTAGCAACTCCGGATTATTGGCCCTGGCATGCATGCCTAGCACCACCGCATCCAGCCTATCTACTATGCGCTCGGCATACCAGCCCATCTGTGCAGGTAGCAGGCCCGCAGCTGCCAGATTGCTTTTGGCGGGGTCGTTTATTTCATCGTCACTACCTGTTATTCTATGACCCTTGCGGTGTAGTGCCAGTGCCAATTGGTGCATTATAGCCCCGCCAATGGCAATAAAGTGTATATGCTGCATTTGGAAGTGTATCTTTTTTGTATCTTCGTACAAAGTTAACCTAGCTTTTTACTATTCCATAAAGAAATAAGCATGCGAGTTTCTACATTTTTCAAACGTATTCTACCTCTAATAGCCGTAGTTGCTACGCTATCTGTAAGCTCTTGCGGTACCAAAAAATATGGTTGTCCGGGCCACATGTTTACTCCTCCGGCCATACTACCATAGCCAACACCACACATATCTGCCAGCACCACTGGCACCACATCAAAACATACACTTTGTAGCTAAACAATTATTGCTACATTTGCACCCCCATCTCCACATGGGAGCAACGCCCCGCATAAGGGCAAAACAAAGGAGAGATGCTCGAGTGGTTGAAGAGGCACGCCTGGAAAGTGTGTATACCTGTCAAAGGGTATCGAGGGTTCGAATCCCTCTTTCTCCGCAGAAAAGTAAAACCCGTGCTCCGCGCGGGTTTTGTCGTTCGAAATGTCCCTGTCTGTTAGATTGCTGCTGTTACTTATTTATGACATAGGTTGTAATAAATAGTTTGTAAACAGCCAACTTTTCAATCTCCTATTGCTTGCTAATAGGGGAACTCATTTTTTTTGCGGCTATTCTTATTAAAGGCGACTCTTAAGAACCAAAAATAAAGGCTAATTTTAAGGATAAAATATGCAGTTACTAAGTCCATTGGTGTAGAATGAAAAGAAGAGATTTTTTGATGCAGTCATTTTTCATTTCGGTCGGAGGCCTTCTGATTCCGTCTGCATTGCAGTCATCTTGCAGAAAGAAGACATTGTTTGATAATGTGAAGTATGATGGTAAAGTCATAATTATCGGTGCTGGCGCTGCCGGGCTATATGCAGCATACGTTTTGAAATCAAAGGGAATTGACTTTCAAATTCTGGAAGCTTCTGCCACTTACGGTGGCCGGTTAGGTAAACTGACCGGATTTGCAGATTTCCCTCTCGATCTTGGGGCACAGTGGTTGCACGGTAAAAATAATATTCTTGGCGACCTCATACAAAAATCCTCAACAAAGATTACATTAGACGAATCGAGTGTAAAATACTGGTTCAAAAATAGTTTGGTAAACAAACTACCTGGCAACATTAATATCTTTGAAGGTGAAGGATTACCTGATATCTCTTACAAAGAATATGCAATGCAGAAAGGCCTTGGTAAGGATTACGAAAATATTATTGAAAATATAGCTGGAGACCAAGGGGCGGCAGCCTCCCACCTATCCGTTTACGGGAACAACAAAGATGAAGAAAATTGGTGTTCTGGAGTTGATGATTATAAGTTTTCGGAAACATACTACGACCTGATAGATACTCAAATAGCCATTCATGTCAAAGATAAAATCCGAGTTAATACAATTGTAACGCTAATCGATTATTCGCAGGACAGCATTACGGTTACCGATAGTAACAACAATAAATACACCGCAAACAAAGTGATTGTTACTGTCCCCATATCAATTCTTAAATTGAGTAATATTCAGTTTAGTCCATCGCTGCCGAATGAAAAAACAACGGCTTTTTCTAAAATTGGAATGGATGCAGGAATGAAAGTTTTCTTAAAGTTCACCAATAGTTTTTTTGATGAAAACATAATTGGAGGGGAAATTTGTGCTGCGTATGCCGATGAACGTATTGGCAAAACCGGAAACGATAATATTTTGCTTGCATTTATTATGGGCGAACAAGCAGAATATCTCAACTCATTGGGAAGTGAAAGTGCAATAACAACAGCACTTCTTAGTGAGTTGGACACCATGTACAATGGACAAGCAAAAAGTTCATTCATATCTTCGCATGTGGAGAATTGGACAACACATCCGTTTATAAGAGGTGCATATTCATACAGTCCGGTTGGAATGGGAAATGCGAGAACTATAGCTGCGCAGCCCATAGATAACAAATTGTTTTTTGCAGGTGAGGCGATGAACACAAACGGACATCACCAAACCGTTTTTGGAGCTGTGGAAACAGGGTACAGGGAAGCATGTAATATATTAAATGGACTATAAATTAAGACAAAGAATCATCCTCATTTTACTATTCCTATGCCCTCAAATCGCTTTCAGTCAAAATCTGAGAGTTGGCTTTGGCTATTCCTATTTATATGCCAAGCAATGGGATAAGGCCATACAAACTTATAATTTTAGCCGCCCGTTTAATGTAAAGAAGCAACCATTGCTAGAAAATGGGGTGACCATTTATGCATCTTATTTGTTCAATTCAGGTAAAAGGTATATGCATGGCATCAACTGTTCATATAGCTATTTTAATAGTACTTCTACTAATGAAAACTTATCAAATACCCTAAATCTACATCTTGTCAAGCCAGGGTATGGGATACATTTTGAAAACAACGGGAAATTAAAATGTTTATCTACTGATCTCATTGTTTCTGCTGTTTTGGGCGGCTTATTCAGGTGTGTAAATCACACTCCTTATTTATATGATGATAAAAGGGCGAAGGCATTGGGCATAGGTGGTAGCATTGATATTAAATGTGCTTATCGATGTTTAAAGATCAATAAAGGACTATCTATGTCACCCTATGTTAATGCAGGTTTTACACCATATTTTTATGCACCCGGCTTTGAATCACTGATAAACCAAACAAAACAACTCGTAAGCAAGACATCAACGGAAATATTAAACCTTGAGTTAGGGGTAATTTTTAACAGAAAATAACGAGATATGCAAACAATAATTATGTAAATATAATTTACATAGAATGTGTATATTTTTCTCAAATCCTCCATAAAAAAGTTCGAAACTCGTCCCTTTATTCGCATCAATACCAAACCCACGCTTGGCGTGGGTTTAGTATTGATAAACATGTCACCTCCCCCAACCATCTTACACTAACCTTATATCTTCTTTTGCTTTATAGTTCTTCACTTGTTCCAGTGCATCTGGCACCACATCGCTGGTTATTACTATAAAGCTACCCTTCACCGCATGCTGAAAAGCATAGTCTATTGCCTCACTTTCCTTTCTTATCACGGTCACCTTTTTATTGGCATCTACCTGATGTATTCCTTTGGTCATCAGGGCTATTATCTCATCCTCAGTTCTGCCACGCAGGTTCTTATCCTGCCTTATTATTATTTCATCAAAAACCTTTGCAGCAGCATCTCCCAGCGATATGATGTCTTCATCTCGTCGGTCTCCTACACCAGCTATTATACCCACCTTCACAGTTGCATCTACCGAGTTAATGAATTTACCCAGCGCCATTATGCCATGCGTGTTATGTGCATAGTCTATCATTACAGTGTAGTCGTGAAAGTGGAACAAGTTCATACGACCAGGCGTGAGTGCTGGCGATGGCACAAACGATTGCAGTGCAAGTTTTATATCCTCTGTTTTGAAATCCTGCACATAAGTAGCCAGTATTGCGGCCAACACGTTAGCTATATTAAACTCTGCCATACCCGAAAACGTAAGCGGGATATTGGTCACTTTTTCTATCCTTATCTTCCAGGTACCCTTCAGTATCGTCACAAAACCATTCTCGTATATAGCCGCCAAATTGCCCTGTGCACAATGTTTTTTAATGCGTGGGTTATCTTCGTGTAGCGAGAAGTAGGCCACCTTACACTTCAGTGTTTCATGCAGTGCATATACCAGGTCGTCATCTGCATTCAGTATAGCATACCCATTGGGGAACACCGTATGTGCAGCTACACCCTTCACTCTCGCCAGCTTTTCTATAGTGTCTATTCCCCCTAGGCCCATATGGTCTTCCGCCACATTGGTCACCACTGCCACATCGCAGTTATGAAAACCAAGACCAGCGCGCAATATGCCACCCCTTGCGCACTCCAGCACAGCATAGTCTACAGTTGGGTCTTTCAGCACAAACTCTGCCGACATAGGCCCAGTGCAGTCGCCACTCATCATCAGCTGGTTTTGTATATACACCCCATCTGTAGTTGTGTAGCCCACCTTGTGCCCCATTTGTTTCACTATGTGCGCTATCAGCCTTGTGGTGGTGGTCTTGCCATTAGTGCCAGATACCGCTATAATAGGTATCCGTGCCGATGAGCCTGGCGGGTAAAGCATATCTATCACAGGTTCAGCCACATTACGGGGCAGGCCTTCAGTAGGGTCTAGGTGCATCCTGAACCCTGGTGCTGCATTTACCTCTAGCACCGCACCACCATTCTCACTTATGGGCTCGGTCAGGTTATGTGCCATTATATCTATACCACAAATGTTGAGACCTATGATACGCGCTATACGTTCGCACATAAACACATTGCTTGGGTGCACATAGTCTGTCACATCAGTAGCCGTGCCGCCCGTGCTTAGGTTGGCAGTAGGTTTCAGCCACAGCTCCTCCTTGTCTTCAAGCACTGTGTCCAGCGTATAACCTTTCTTAGTCAGTATATCCTCTGTAAAGCTGTCAATTTTTATAGCCGTCAGCACTTTTTCGTGCCCATAGCCTCTGCGTGGGTCACTATTCACTATATCTATCAGCTCTTTAATAGTGTGCTTTCCATCGCCTATCACAGCTGCAGGTGTGCGCAGTGCTGCTGCCACAAATTTGTAATTGATAACCAGCACACGAAAATCAAGACCCGTTATAAACTTTTCGCAGATCACCGCCCGGCCATATACTTTCGCAGCTGCCAATCCTGCCACTGCATCTTCCCATGTGCGTATGTTGGTAGTAGCACCCTTGCCATGATTACCATTCACAGGTTTGGTTAATATTGGGTAGCCGATTTTGTCTATTGCATTTTTCAGGTCTTCTTCGTCATAAATGATTCTTCCTCTCGGCACGGGTATCTCTGCCGACTCTAGCAGGTTCTTTGTCTCCTCCTTGTCGCAGGCTATTTCCACAGCTATGCTGCTGGTGGTGCTAGCTATAGTAGCCTGTATGCGGCGCTGGTTCACCCCATAGCCTAGCTGCACTAGCGAGTGCCTGTTGAGGCGTATGTAGGGTATCTTACGCTTCTCTGCCTCTTCCACTATCGAGCCTGTGCTGGGGCCCAGGCGCTCTTCTTCACGTATTTCTCTCAATGTCTGTATGTCCGCTTCCAAATCATACGGTTCGCCATCTACCAGCGCCTGCGCTATTTTGGTCGATGCCTTTGCCGTGTAGATACCAGCCTTCGTTTCGTGATAAGAAAACACTACATGATAAATACCTGAGTCTTTCGTTTCTCTGGTGCGGCCAAAACCTGTGTCCATACCAGCCAGTGTTTGTAGTTCCAGAGCTATGTGTTCTATCACATGGCCCATCCATGTGCCTTCTTTTACACGCTGAAAGAACCCACCAGGCACGCCTTCCGAGCAGCGATGCTCATAGAGTGTGGGCATCAATGCCTCTAGCCTATCCAGAAAACCAGGAATGGTATCTGTAGGCCGTTGCTCTAGCTCCTCAAGATCTAGAAGCATAACAATCAACTTATGACGAGTGGGGCTCCAATAGTTGGGGCCATTCATTGCTTTTATGTCTAGTATCTTCACTGCAGTTTATTTTAAGTTGTTAAGTTAATAATTATTTGTCTGCATGTGAGTTTTGGAGCACATTTTATTATACTTTCTCACGACCTATATAAATATATATAACTCCTTCAAGCTCCAATCAATCGAATTGCGTTAAGTTTGCGTTTTCTTTTCTTATCCTAATAGTAGAATTTAGTGGCATATCCTCAAGGGCATTTGGTGGCAGTTGGTGGCGCAGAAGATAAAGGTACTGACCTTGAAAAAGGCATCGTACAAAGAAACCGTCTTAACTTTTTCGAGCTAGGTATACTCAAAAACATAGTCAGCCTTATAAAAGATACCGAACCTCGTGTAGAGGTCGTTACTACCGCTTCTTCCATACCCGACGAAGTTGCACAGAATTACAAAGACGCTTTCGAAAAGCTAGGATGCCTCAATGTAGGGCATATGCGTATCTGCAATCGCGAAGATGCTTCTCTGCCCGAAAATATAGAAAGGCTAAAAGCATGCAATTGTATCATGTTTTCAGGGGGCAATCAGCTTCGTCTTTCATCTATATTTGGTGGCACCGAATTTCTCGATATACTCAAAAACAGATATCACGATGAGCGCTTTCTCATAGCAGGCACTAGTGCTGGCGCTATGGCTATGGGCAACACCATGATATATGAAGGCAGTGCCGCAATAGCTCACCTAAAAGGCGAGGTAAAAATCACTACTGGTCTTGGATTCATATCAAACGTTATCATAGATACCCATTTTGATAAAAGAGGACGTTTCAACAGACTAGCTCAGGCAGTAGCCGCACAACCAGGCGCTATAGGCATAGGGCTGGGCGAAGATACTGGCGTTATAGTTACTGAGGGCCACGACCTCAGAGCCATAGGTTCGGGCAGTGTAGTCATCATAGACGGAAAAAACATTGACTATAACAACATTGCCGATATCAATTTTGGCAAACCCATCTCTGTTGAGAACATTGTTGTTCACCTCATGTCTCAGGGCGACTGCTACAATCTGCAAACAAGAAAATTTTTAGGCGCAGAGTTATTACAAGATACCGAAGATTAGTACCAGATACTAATCTTTGTAAATCTTTATTTCTTCCCTACCCTTGCTGGTTTTGCATGCCCTATACATACCCTCACTATTAAACGGCATAGCTATGTCGCCTTCTTTACTTATGGCTATCAGGCCACCCTCTCCACCTATTTTCACCAGTTTATCATGCACCACTATATCACAAGCTTCCTTTAGTGACAAGCCTCTATATTCCATTAGGCAAGAGATATCATAAGCCACTACACTCCTAATGAATAACTCACCATGACCAGTGCACGATACAGCACAGGTGCTATTGTTGGCATAGGTTCCAGCGCCTATCAATGGGCTATCTCCTATTCTGCCATATTTCTTATTGGTCATACCTCCGGTGCTGGTAGCTGCCGCTAGGTTTCCTGCTGCATCTATGGCTACTGCGCCCACTGTACCAAACTTTTTATCAGAGTGATCTAGCTGAACAGTATCTGCTTTCAGCGCATCTTGCCATTGTTGATAACGTTGTTCCGTGTAAAAGTATTCATCCACCTCAAACGCCAATTGTTGTTGCTGTGCAAATTGTTCTGCCCCATCACCACACAGCAGCACATGCTCACTATGCAGCATTATTGCCTTTGCAAGAGCTATCGGATTTTTCACATGCTTCACCCCACATACAGCCCCTGCCTGCAGTTGTTTCCCCGACATGATGGCAGCATCCATTTCATGTCCACCCACATTATTAAACACAGAACCCTTCCCCGCATTGAACATCGAAAAATTTTCCAGCGACACCACAGCTGCTTCTACAGCATCTATGCTACTACCTCCTTTTTCTAATACTCCATATCCAGCATGTAGCGCAGCTTGCAGACCTGCTTCATATGCTTGCTGCAGCGCAGTAGTCATTGTGCTTCTTAGTATAGTACCTGCGCCACCATGTATGGCAATTGAAAATCCTTGAGACATATTACACACTTTTTGAGCTACTTCCAGTATCTGCCCTAAAAGTAGACTAATTGCAAACAATCAATCTCAGTTACTATCAATAATAAGGAAAAAGTTATGCCTACAGACATCGTTTAAGATATACACTACCTCAATCCACACAAAAAACGCCAGCCTAAATATAGACTGGCGCTTAATATCTTTATTCCTCGAAACGTAGCTATTACGCTTTCTTCTCGTAACGCTTTCTGAATTTTTCGATACGACCTGCTGTATCCACAAATACTGATTTACCAGTGTAGAAAGGATGCGAGGTGTTTGAAATTTCCACTTTTATTACTGGGTACTCGTTACCATCTTCCCATACTATTGTTTCTTTAGTAGGAGCAGCTGAACGTGTAAGAAATGTAGTGTCGTTTGATGTGTCTTTGAACACCACCATACGGTACGATTCTGGATGAATTCCTTTTTTCATTTTGTTACTGATTTTAGTGCATGGATTTTGCCATGCGTTAAATAAGGCTGCAAAAGTAGGTTATTATTTTCAAAAACTCACCCACCCTGCATATTTATTATTGAACTACAAATTTATCAAGGTCCGCTCTCGCCATCTCTGCACGCTGATACATACCTATCACCTTGCCATCTGGTCCTATCAAGAAAGACTGAGGCACATATTGTACACCATATATAGCGGCTGCTTTAGAGTTCCAGAAACCTAAATCGCTCATATGATATGGCCACATCAGGTTATCAGCTTTTATAGCTTGCTCCCAGGCACCTTTGTCTTTATCTAATGATACATTCACTACCGTAAAGCCTTTCTTAGCATTCTTCAACTTTTTATGAGAATATGCTTTGTAAAACTCCACCAAGCCTGGATTAGATGCACGACAAGGGCCACACCAAGATGCCCAGAAGTCTACAAGCACATAGCGGTCTTTTATAATTTCGGTTAGCTTTAGTGTTTCTCCTTTCGGATTAGGCAGTGCCAATTCAGGTGCCTTTTGTCCCACCTTTATTGTAGTATTTTCATATTGTGCCGATGCCACAAAACTTACACCTGCTACCAGAGCCAACGAGGCAAGAAATTTCTTCATTTTCTGTTCTGTTATAAAATTGATTGTAAATATAGGGCAACTACTCCAAATACCATGCCGCATTCCACTATCATCCACATAGCGTATATCATATTTCATTTTTCTAACACACCTTTAACACTACTATGCTTAGTATGTGTATTTAAGTTACCCTCCTGCTTCCAATTCATTTTTATCACCCGATATTCAGTTGTACACTTAGCCTACATTTTATTTGTAGCAACATTGAAGCTGCTGATATTTTTTCTATTTATTCTTTATCAAACCAAAATTAGCCCCAATTTTCACCCAATAATCGGAGTTCCGACACAGACTTAACAGTAAAATAATATAGTTTCAAAGCATAAAATCCATCACTTTACGATAATTCATTTTCATAAACAGCTGAATTACAATGTTTTATGACAAGATTTCTCAATGTTAAGAAATTATTAAGTCTACATTACCACTTTTACGGTCCAATAATAGCTGATAGCTTTGCGCCAACAAAACATAAAGTTCATGTCATTAGCTTCCATTTTAAAAGTATTCCTTCCTAAAGACAAAGTTTTTTTCAGCTTATTCGAAGAGGTTTCAGCCACACTAGTTCAAATGGGAGATGTGTTCAACAAGGCTATTCGCGAAACAGATCTAAGTAAGAGAGATGCCATGCTGAAACAACTGGAAGAACTGGAACACAAAAATGACGAAACTACACACAGAATATTTATAGAACTAGGTAGCAACTTCATCACTCCCCTCGACCGCGAAGACATTCACTACCTAGCCACCTCGCTCGATGATATTGCCGACTACCTTTGGGGTGCCGCAAAAAGAATAGTTAACTATCAGATAGACGACAAGTTTAATACAGTACAAGCTTTTGGCAGCATCATAAACGAATCGATAGGAGCTATCAACACAGCTATCAATGGTTTAAGAGACATGAAAAACTTAAGAGATATCACTTCATCTTGTGTTAAAGTCAATAGCCTTGAAAATGATGCTGATGATCTACTTGATACTACCATGATGAAACTTTTTAATTCAAACGTAAATCCGATTGAGTTAATCAAACAAAAAGACATATTTCAGATGTTGGAAGTGGTAACAGATAAATGCGAGGATGCAGCCAACGTAGTAGAATCTATTATCATTAAATACGCATAGTCGATATCATGTCATTATTGCTCATAGTAGTTATTTTCCTCGCACTTCTGTTCGACTATATCAATGGTTTTCACGATGCGGCCAACTCCATAGCAACTGTAGTATCTACTAAGGTACTTACTCCTTTCCAAGCCGTTATGTGGGCAGCATTATTCAACTTTGTGGCCTTTTTTATATTCAAAGACCACGGCGTTGCCAAAACAGTTGCTAAAACAGTTCACGAAGAGTTTATTACACTTCCTGTAATATTTTCGGGTCTCCTCGCAGCCATCATGTGGAATTTACTTACATGGTGGTTCGGTATACCTTCCAGCTCATCTCATACGCTTATCGGTGGTTTTGCTGGTGCAGCTATAGCACATGGTGGCATATCTGCTATTAGTTCAGAGCCTATTATCAAAACAGTAAGTTTCATTGTTTTAGCTCCGCTAGTAGGTATGATAATGGCCTATATTATTTCTTTATGGTTCATCTACTCCTTCAAAAAAGGCATGGGACCCAAAATAATATCAATACTACTTATTGTAGGTGTCATTTATCTCATTGGAACTTCTATTGAAACTAATCCTGAAAAACTCAAAAACTATTACGAAAGCCACCTTGCCAACGTAATTCTTGAAAGTAAGAACCTTAAATGGCTCCTTTTGGGTACAATTGTTGTTACGTTAGGAGGTTTTACATTGGTATTATCCTCACTCAACACAGCCAGAGCCAATTTGTACCTTAAAAGGTTCCAATTAGTTTCTTCTGCCATATTCAGTGTTGGTCATGGTGGTAATGATGCGCAAAAAGTTATGGGGATTATCACTGCAGCTTTGGTTTGCGATAATCAAATGGCGTCTGATGGTCATATGCCCAATTGGGTTCCACTTGCATGTTATAGTGCCATATCGCTTGGCACCATGAGTGGTGGATGGAAAATCATCAAAACAATGGGTACACGCATCACAAAAGTTACCCCATTCGAAGGTGTAGCAGCCGAAACAGCAGGTGCAATAACATTGTTTCTTACCGAAAACCTCAAAATACCAGTTAGCACCACACATACAATAACGGGTTCTATTATTGGTGTGGGTGCCACTAAAAGACTATCAGCTGTTCGCTGGGGTGTCACTATCAATTTATTATGGGCATGGATCCTCACTATTCCTGTTAGTGCGCTTTTAGCCTCCCTATGTTATTACACAACTTCACTATTTATAAAATAGAGTAGAACATAATAATTAAATCAAGCGGCTTATTTCGAAAAAAAACGAGATAAGCCGCTAACTTTTTATGTAATCGCGTAGCCTTATAATATGTGTTTTGCAGAAAATTGTGAAGTTATACCTTGTATTAACTTTGAGTTTAAATCAAGTAATTTCAAGGTTTTTTCTTCAAAAAATTAACGATTTTCCGACAAAACCCCGTATTTTTAAAGCTACTTATTAACACCGTTTTCTAAATTGACCTGTAGAATGAGAAAATTATCTACTTATCTGGTTGTTGCACTTGCGTTATTAGCTACTTCTTTTGGCACTTCTTTTGCCCAAATGGTAGGTGATCAGGTGTTCCTTCAAGGCCGTTTTGTAGAAGTGGGCGTGGCACCTAATGGTTCTCTTGGTTCAACCCGGCTAGTTCCAGCGGGCTTCCACACACGCTCTCCATCGTTCAATTTTTATGACCCAGGCTTAGCAGCTTTCACTGGTGCATCTACTGCTAGATTAATGATGACCTACGACGCTCAAAGAGATGGTTGGACAGCAGGTGTACCTCCATTTTTTGGCGATTATTCTATGCCAGGAACTCCATATGAAGGTTGGGGGATCCAAATAAATGGTGCACACAGCGAAGCTCAAGCACAATATTATTTAGGTACTACTACAGGTTTTGCAGGTGGTGCTGGTCTTACTGGAAACAATCTAAGTTACACCAATCCACTTGGACAATTAGTAGGTGTATGGCAAGGTACAGCTGGTGCCGGTGGAGCATTGCAAATAACTCAAATTTCAACACTTGATACGGCTGCTTCTTGGTTAAATATCAAAGTGAAATTTAGAAATACTGGCGCTACAACGCTGGTAGGTGTTTATTATCTTAGAGAAACTGACCCTGATAATGACCAGACAACGCCTTTTGGTTCTTGGGGCTCATTTGGCACTTGTGGTGGCTCATTTGTAACTACCAATACCATTGATCACCAAAATGATTGGTTAAGAAGAGTGCAGGTTTCAGCTCGTGCTATGTGTATCACAGACCAAACACTCTCACTATCCACTAAGGATTGTAGAGCTAAATGTTTTATTCACTCTGGATGGCCAATGTCCACTAGTGTAAATCTAGCAACTTTATACAGCAGTGGTTGGGGTGGTTTTACATTTTCTGGCTCAGTAACTAGCGATGTTGCTATTGGTTTAGTTTACAATCTTGGCAACATTGCAGCTGGTGATAGCACTGAAATCAACTATGCTTATGTATTTAATGGCCTACTAGGTATTGATAGTGCCATTGCCAACCCTCAAATAGTAGTTAACGGCATAGCTAGAGACTCTGTAGACACAGTAACTTCTTGTTCTTTTACAGGTAGTTCTTTAGCTGTCAGTATCATCAATGGCTCTGCTGCCGACTGGTTTGGTAGCACATGGACATGGGCTCCTTCTACCCATTTAGCCGCTACTACTGGCATCACCAACACCATTTCAGTTTCTTCTATTACTACACCTATCACTTACACAATCACTGGTACTACAGGTGTTTCGGGTTGCGCAGGCAAAACTTTCTTATTAACAGTTATGCCTCCTGGGTCCACCCCGCCACCTACTGCCTCTGGCGTCTCCTATTGTATAGGCTCCACACCAGTGCCCTTAACCGCCACCGGCATTGGTACTATCCGATGGTGGACCACAGCTACTGGCGGTACACCACTTGCCACTGCTCCTACACCATCCACAGCAGCAGTGGGCACATATACATGGTATGTCTCGCAGATAGTTGCTGGCTGTCCTAGTACCCGAATTCCAGTCACTGTCACTGTCTTTGCGCTATCTACTCCTATTACTGGTTCCCAGCTAGTCTGCACAGGTTTCACCACTACATTAGCCAACGCTTCTACAGGTGGCACATGGACAAGCGGTAACACTGCAGTTGCTACAGTAGGCTCATCTTCCGGCGTTGTTTCAGGTGTTTCTCCAGGCACAGCGGCTATCTCTTATCATGTATCTGGCTGTATTGCTTCTGTAGTAGTTACTGTTACTACTACCCCAGCTGCTATATCAGGTATATTAATTGCATGTTTAGGCTCTTGTACTACACTTTCCAACTCTGTTGCAGGTGGTAGCTGGTCTAGCTCCAATCCTGCTGTTGCTACTGTAGGTTCTGCTACAGGCAGTGTTTGTGGCGTTAGCTTAGGCACTACCACTATTACCTACAATATGGGCGGCGGTTGTTTCACTACAAGAGTAGTAACTGTTAATGCTCCACCAGCAGCTATCACAGGACCACCAAGTGTTTGCGTTGGTGCCACAATAGCCCTTGCCAGCGACTCGGTAGGTGGTATATGGACTTCAAGCGCACCTGCTATTGCCTCAGTAGGTATCACCACAGGTGTTGTTAGTGGAGTTAGTGCAGGTACAGCTACCATTAGTTACCGTGTTGCTGGTTGCACAGTTACCAGAACAGTTACTGTTGTTACTGCGGCTACTCCTATTGTTGGCCCTACATCTGTTTGTGCTGGTTCGTCTATTACATTAACGAATAGTACAGGTGGAGGCACATGGAGCATTAGTCCTACTACTGTAGCCACAATTGGCGCCACAAGTGGTGTTGTATCTGGTATTACTTTAGGTACAGCTACCGTCACTTATTCTTTAAGTGCAGGTTGTACTACTACTACTGTCATTACCGTAACGCCAGCCCCTGCTGCCATTACTGGCACCGCTAGCATTTGTATCGGCGGCACTACAACTTTATCACACACCACCCCGTCGGGTACTTGGGCCAGCAGCAACCCTGCTATAGCCAGCGTTACACTAGGTGGAGGTGTAGTAACAGGTTTAGCAGCAGGCACAGCCGATATAACCTATACAGTACCTAGTGGCTGTGTTGCAGTTCGTCAGGTAACAGTTAACCCCAACCCACTACCTATAACAGGTACGCTTACTGTATGCCAAAGCAATACAGTAACAGTGACCTCCGCTACCACAGGTGGCACCTGGTCCATCAGCCCTACCACAGTGGCTACTATAGATGCATCAGGCGTTATCACAGGCGTATCGGCAGGCACAGCAACCATCACTTA
>CALRKH020000027.1:0-33718 GCA_943367855.1 Asaia bogorensis
CTGGTTGTAGCCCAGTTTACTGTATTACCGTTAGCACCTATTTTATCGTTGATAGCATTTACTACTATCTGTGTATTTACATCGTTTGAGTCACAAACTACTATACCGTTACCCTTCTTCAGATCTTCAGCTGCTGCAGTAACTAGTTTGTTAAGTTTAGCACTTGGTAATGACGGTGCTGTGCCGCTTACTATTGCATTGTATAGTGCCGCTACTACCATTCCCATTTGTGAAGGGCGACAGGTAGCACGCTCATCAGCAGCTGCACCAGTAATAGTGTGAATAGACTCTACATGATAGTGACGAGAAAGAACCGGATTCTTTGCACTTATCTTGCGAGTGGCTGAGTAATCTTTAGAAAATTCAACTGGAGACAACCAGGTACCTATAAAATCAGCACCCAAGCTCACTATTGTTTTAGCCTTGTTGAAGTGATAAGAAGGCAAAGTACGCTTGCCGTAGCTAGCGAGATTGGCTTCTAGTATAGCTGAATAAGATATTGCATCGTAGGTGATGTGCTTAATACCTGGATATTTTACCAAGAATTGAGCTATAACTTCTTTAGTTGTAGGGCTAAGTATGGTATTGGTTACTAAATAACCTTGTTTACCAGCCAAGCCTTCTTTTATGGCACGGTCAATAGCCTCGAAAGTTGCCTCTTTTCCCTGAGCTAAAGGATGCGTGAGACGAGCTTTATCATAAAGACTTAGTACAGATGCTTGTACGCGGGCTGAAGTACCGCCTTTTGTAATAGAAGACAATTCGTTACCTTCTATTTTGATAGGACGACCTTCTCTTGTTTTTACAACAACTGCACAATAATCACCGCCATCTACGAAGGTAGAAGCATAATAATTAGGCACACCAGGCACCACATCTTCGGGCTTTATGGCATATGGTATTGCTTTGCGCACAGGCATTTCGCAGCTAGACACCACAGTGGCTGCCAATGTGCTGAAGCCGAGGAACTTTAAAAAGTCGCGGCGGGGAGTAGTAGCGCCCAATACACTATCGCTCAAGTCGAATGGCAACTCTTCCCTAAACTCATTCTCCGCTACTTCTTTTTTAGTAGCGATGTTATTGAGATCCTGTAGGTCCGACCAATATTGTTTTTGACTCATAAAGTATTTTCAAAGATTCAAATCAAATGAAAAAATAACAGAAGGCTAAATTTAGCAAATTTGTGTGACGATTAGTAGTGACACTTTTGACAATCGAGACCACCGAGTTCTGCTTCGGTTACTTTCTCGCGTTTGCCTGACTTCAACTCTTCGTGATATCTCTCAAATATGCTATAATAATTGTTTTTTGTGAATTGCACCTCAGTTTGACGGTGACAGTTGATACACCAGCCCATAGATAATGGAGCAAACTGGAACACTTCATCCATTTCCTCTATGTTGCCATGGCAGCGTTGACATTGTATTTCTCCAACTTTCACGTGCTGTGCGTGGTTGAAATATACGTGGTCAGGCAGATTGTGTATTTTAACCCATTGTATTGGCGTAGCTAGGATGTTACCATTTGCATCGCGTTTGTAGGTTTTAGTAGCAGGATCCCAACCAGCATACTTATATAAAAGTTGAATTTGCTCTGTACCATTTACTTTTTTACCTTCTGCAGTTACCAACGGATGATCTGCTTCGCCAGTATATTCAGCTATCTGTTTGTGACAGTTCATACACACGTTAGTGGAAGGAATCATAGAGTGCTTGCTCTTTTCTGCACTTGAGTGGCAATACAAACAGTTGATCTGATTGATACCAGCGTGTACTTTGTGCGAGTAATAAATAGGCTGAAGTGGTTGATAATTTTGCTGGCGACCTTCGTTAACTGCACCATTTACAATCCAGTAACCTGCTAAAATGAACACAACTATTGCAGATACTGCTATAACAAGCTTACTACGATAAAGTGGTATTTCTTTCTCTACTGGCACACCATCTTTTTCTGCCGCTGCACGACGAAGACCGTTGTTTGCTTTCCAAAGGATGACTACCAAAACAACTAATGAAAGTGTTATAACTGTGTACAACCAGCCATTATTTTCGGCAGGAGCCTGAGTAGTAGCGCTAGCATCTTTAGGTGCAGCGCCTGGAGCCTTATAGTCATCAGCATACTGCAGTATTGCATCAATCTCTTCATTTGAGAGATTTGGGAATGCTGTCATAGCAGTTTTGTTGTACTTGGTGTACACACGCACAGCTTCTGCATCACCAGCTGCTATCAGAGCAGCCGAATTTTTAACCCACTTATATACCCAATCGCCACCAGGTAGACTTGCGCGAATGTTTTGGAGCGCAGGACCTGTTGATTCCTTAATAGGATTGTGGCACGAAGCACAATTGGACATGAACAGCGCTTTCCCATCAGGAGCTGCGCTTGCAGCTACATTGCTTAACAGCAGTACTAGGAAAAACGTCAGTACGTTACGGTAACATGTTCTGAGCATTGGACTTAATGATTCTGGCACGACAATATTGTTGAAAATTAACTTTCCCTTATATAAAAGCGAGGCAAAACTACGACACAATCGGGAAAAAATATACACATCTGTGAAAAAATGTTTTTCAGTACTGGCGCGGGTTTCAGGGCATTTTTGGATATTTTATTTTGTATAATGTCATTTTTTTGTCAGGAATTTTAGCCCTTAGTTTGTCACATTGTATTAACACCCTCGTGACAAAGCTATGACTATGTATAACTAATTGAAAATCAATGACAAACATTTGTAGTTGAATTTCACGTTAAGGAAGCGGTAAATAACTGTTTTCTTTTGGCATTAAGCGTCACTATCAAAATCGGGAAAAATCACTTGAAGATAAATAGCATTTCGAAAGTAGACATTAACTGAAAAATAACTAAATACTACCTGTTCTACCGCCATCTACTGGGATAGAAGTACCATTAACGTATGCCGCGGCAGGTGCTGCTAAAAATGCAACCATTGCTGCTATCTCGCTCGGCAAACCGAATCTAGCAGCTGGTATTTCGTGTTTCATTTCCTGCTCCACCTCTGCGGTAGATTTTTGTGTTTTTACAGATTTATTGGCCACTATACCTGTGAGGCGTTCTGTAGCTGTGGCACCTGGCAATACATTATTTACGGTTATTCCAAACTGACCAAGCTCATTAGCCATCGTTTTTGCCCATGAGGCTACAGCTCCTCTTATGGTGTTTGAAACACCTAGTCCAGAAAGCGGTATTTTGACTGAAGTAGAAACTACATTAATAATTCTACCGTAACCAGCTTGCTTCATGCCAGGTATAACAGCTGTAGCCAAAATATGATTGCAGATAAGATGTTGGTTGAATGCGTTTAGAAACTCGGAAGTAGTAGCGCTAACTATTGGACCACCTGCGGGACCGCCAGTATTATTAACAAGGATATGTACAATATTTGAAGCAGTATATGACGCAATAGCCCCCTGTACTTGATTAGAATCAGCATAGTCGGCAACCAAATAGCTATGTATCTGTCCATGTTTTGCGGGTAAGCTAGCAACGGCTTGCTGTAGCTTTTCCTCGTTTCTTGCCATTAAAACACATGTGGCCCCCATATCCGCTAGTTCTATTGCCGAGGCCCACCCTATTCCTTGAGTACTGCCGCCAATGAGCGCAGTTTTACCTTCCAAATTAAGTGATAACATAAGTGGTCAAAAGTAAAAGAAAAAAGTATAGTTTCTCATGGGGAGCAAGAACAAAGGATGATAATAAGAGCATGTAACTGTTGGTATCGAAATAAATAGACTAGCTATTTCATTTGATTGATGTCAATTGACTTGGATGTATAAAAGACACTCCAAAAAGGCAAGAAATAGACAAAAATGTACAAAGCAGAAAAGGATCTCGAGAACGGGATCCTTTTTGATTTAACACACTAAAACAACAAAGCACAATTGATATATCTGGTCGGTCAATAGACCCTATATTAGAACGCAAGACTGCGAATGTGGTTGGTAATCTTGCGGATGTAGTCGAAATAACCCATTTCCAGTCGAATCCAGAAAACGCCGAAAATGAAGCCAGTGAGTGAAAGTAGTGTGTAGGTAATGTATCGTTCTCTGCCTACATAGGTAAGTATACCAGCAGCAACAAGTAAGAAACAACAGAAAATAACAATCAACAGCGGACCTCCAGAGTCTAAACGTCTCATTTTGAAGGTGATGACAACCTCGGGCTGTTTGCCCCCATCTTGTTTGAACTCGATGTCGGTTATTGGCAATGTTTTGATATCGTCCACATCTTCAGCATGGGGTATTACCCTAAGTTTCTGACCGCGTTCGCACACTTCAAAATCGAGATCGTGGATAGTGAGGTGGTTGCCGAGTAGGCGGTTTCTAATGTCGTCTTGGCTAACAGTGGTGTGGTAGCGCAATGTCCTAGTGAAAATCATAGGTGTTGATTTTATAGCGTGAACAAAAGAACTCTCACTTATATAGACGCACAAATCGTGCCAAATAGTATGGTTTACTATGTTTTCTTAACAGTCTTTTGTAGTTGGCTTATGTTTCAGTTAACTAAAAAGGAAGGGGCGACCTTCACCACTTAACTAGAAATGACTGTTTGCCAATAAATTACACAGATACATTTTAACAGATACAATACATACTTCATAATTGCAACAAACAAGAAAGTTTTAGTATTAGCAACGTCAATAAGCAACGATAGAGAGAAAATATAGCTATTGTATTGACTAATGGGGATTTATATGGGTTAATAGCTGTTAATTTGCAAACAATGATGAAGGCAATATCAATAGCATTGTTAGCTGGTGCTACAAGCGTGCTTGTAGCATCTTGCGGTGGCATGAAAGGTGGAAAATCGACATCGACTGTTCCAGGCACATGGCAATCTACCCCAATTGAGATTAATGGAGACTGTACAGATTGGCCTTCGCCTTATCCTAACTACGATGCAAAGTCGATGGTAGCATATGCTACATCTAACGACAAAGAGCATCTTTACATCACTATGCAAACTGGCGACCCGCTTACACAAATAAAAATACTGAAGCAGGGTATGACTGTGTCTATAGACGTGCATGGCAAAAAAGAGCCGAGCTATCACATCAATTTTCCGCTACAAAATGATAATGATGTCAATGAACTCTTTAACCAGGGCGGAGGTAAAGATGATGGGCCAATGAGACTTAGCAGGCAGGCCGACCAAAAACTGAAAAAGAGTGTTGAAGATTGTAATCAGTTGAGCCTAGAAGGGTTTGCTACCTGCACGGGCGGCTATATGGTATCTCAAGAACTGCCATGTGGCATAAAAGTGCGAATGAATATAGACGAGTATAAACAACTGGTTTGGGAAGCAGTGGTGCCTTTCAAAGCCATTTCGTCGAAAGAATCTATAAATGCAGAAGATGGCGGCAAACCTATATCGGTTTGTTTTTCGATAAAAGGTTTCAAAAACACAGCCAAAGGTAGTAACCCAGGTGCCGCCCCTATGGGTGGAGGTATGGGAGGCGGCATGGGTGCTGGTGGCATGGGTGGCGGCATGGGTAATAATGGACGAATGAATAGTATGCCGATGGGTGGAGGCACAGCAAGTGGCGGTGGTGGACAAAACCCAATGGCTCATCTATATGAAAGTACTAAGACTTGGAAATTCTTCAGTATAGTGTGGAAACAGTAGACTGAGGGCGATAAATGTCTATATAGTGAAACAAACTTGTAATTTCGGGGCGTAACTGTACCTTTGTATGCTTTGGTATAGTAGTCATTTTTGAGTAGCAAAAGCGATATGATGCATCTATTTTTGGAGGCCGCAGTGCCCAACACACCTTTCAACTACTTCCCCATAGCACTGCAAATAGCAGTTGCAGTAGGATTTGTAGTGGTGATGATGATAGTAACCCACCTGTTGGGGCCAAAGCGCAAAACAGGCGACAAGCTCATCAACTTTGAGAGTGGCATACCCTCAGTAGGTAATGCGCGCCAGCCAATGGGTATCAAATACTTTCTTGTAGCCATCCTCTTCGTGTTGTTTGATGTGGAGGTTATTTTCTTCTACCCTTATGCTGTAAATTTCAGATATCTGGGCGTAGAAGGCTTTATGGCTGTTGTGCTATTCGTTGCATTTTTCCTTTGTGGGTTTATTTATATAGTGAAAAAAGGTGCCCTTGATTGGGAAGATTGATTTAGGAGGATAAAAAACAAACATTTATGGGTCGTCCGGTACAGTACAATACTAAGATAAAAATGGTGGAGATACCCGAGGGGTACTCCGGAGAAGGATTTCACGCAACATCATTTGACAAAGTAGTAGGCTTGGCGCGCAAAAACTCGCTATGGCCATTGCCTTTTGCCACCTCTTGTTGCGGTATTGAGTTTATGGCTACTATGGGTGCCAACTACGATTTGTCTCGTTTCGGGTCGGAGCGTATGGGGTTTACCCCTCGTCAGTGCGATATGCTACTGGTAGCAGGCACTATATCCAAAAAGATGGGGCCTATATTGAGACAGGTTTACCTACAAATGGCAGAACCTAGATGGGTGATAGCTATAGGAGCCTGTGCTAGTAGTGGTGGCATATTCGACTCTTACTCTGTGCTGCAAGGTATAGACCAAGTGATACCAGTAGATGTGTATGTGCCTGGATGCCCTCCGCGCCCAGAAGGTATACTGGACGGTATTATGAAACTTCAAGACATTGTTCAGAACGAGAGCTTACGCCGTCGCAACAGCCCTGTATACAAAGAGCTGATGGCTAGCTATGGTATAGAATAAGAAATGTCTCATTGTTCATCAAGCAACGGTATTACCTACTAAATAATGACAAACGATATAATAAAGCAACATCTTACCGATAAGTTTGGAACACTGCTCACTGCGTGGGAAGAACAATTCGGATTGCTCACATTTACTGCACCAGCCGAACAGAACTTGAAGGTATTGCAGTTTTTGTATGATAGCGATACGCTTCAGTTTAGATTCCTAACTGACCTAACAGGTGTTCACTATCCCGATAGAAAAGGTGAAGAATTATGCGTAGTGTATCACTTACATAGCCTTACTTATAACGTGAGATTGCGCATGAAAGTATATGCACCCATAGAGCAGCCAGATGTATATACAGCATCAAGCCTGTTTTCTGGAGCCAACTGGATGGAGCGCGAAACTTATGACTTCTTCGGAGTGAACTTTGTGGGTCATCCAAATTTGATAAGAATTCTGAATGTAGACGAGATGGATTACTTCCCTATGCGTAAAGAGTATAAAATGGAAGACCCTACCCGTAGAGATAAAGACGATGAAATGTTTGGCAGGTAAACAGTTGATAAAATAACCTTCCTATAAACCTTGCAGCATAACTATCGTATAAGCTAAGCAATTCACCAACTTCATAAACGAAAGAAAAAGTATAAACAAGGTGCAGACTAGCATAGGACATTAGAATGATATATAAACTGCGAGTAGGGGGGATAAAAAGATGGATACTAGCACTAAGGGAATATAAATGACAAGTATTGATGCTAATTAATAAATAGCTATTTGTACACAGGTATTGGTGGTATATGGAACTACAACAGACACAACATCATATAAAACTTTCTGAAGAATCACTTCAGAAACAGAGCACTACGCTCAATTTGGGACCAACACACCCTGCTACGCATGGCGTGTTTCAGAACATTATGGAAATAGACGGTGAGCGTGTGCTGGAAACAGTGCCAACCATCGGATACATTCATCGTGCATTTGAGAAAATAGCTGAGCGTAGACCATATTACCAAATCACTACACTTACCGACAGGCTCAATTATTGCTCGGCCCCAATAAACAACATGGGTTGGCATATGACCATGGAAAAACTCCTTGGTCTTACCTTGCCCAAACGCATAGAATACCTGCGAGTAATATTGATGGAGTTATCGCGCATTGCCGACCACCTGGTTTGCAATTCTGTAATAGCCGTAGATACTGGTGCATTGACACCATTTACCTACGTTTTCCAGCAGAGAGAACTCATTTATGAACTGTTCGAAGAAGTTTGTGGCTCCCGCCTTACTACCAATATAGGACGTGTAGGAGGATTCGAACGCAATTTCTCACCTGTATTCTTCCAAAAGCTACACAGCTTTATAGCACAGTTTCCGGCAGTGATGCAAGAGTTTGAAGCGCTGCTAAACCGCAACAAGATATTTATGGATCGCTGCATTGGTGCAGGCCCCATAAGTGCAGAGCGTGCACTCAACTATAGCTTCACTGGGCCCAACCTTCGTGCTGCCGGTGTAGACTATGATGTGCGTGTGGCAAAACCTTATTCTTCTTACGAAGATTTTGAGTTTAAAATACCTGTTGGTACCACAGGCGACGTATATGACCGCTTTATGGTGCGCAATGGTGAAATATGGGAAAGTCTCAGCATCATAAAACAGGCTATTGAAAAGATAGACCGTATAGAAAAAGAGAATCCAGAGCAGAAAGAAATATTCTACACCAAAGAAGCAGACAAGTATCACGTACCTGCCAAACAAGATGTCTACACCAAAATGGAGGCACTTATTTGGCACTTTAAAATGATAATGGGCGAAATAGACGCTCCTGCAGGCGAGGTTTATCATTCCGTAGAAGGTGGCAATGGTGAAGTAGGCTACTACCTGATAAGTGATGGGGGCCGCACGCCATATCGCCTTCACTTCCGTCGTCCTTGCTTCATATACTATCAAGCTTACCCAGAGATAGTGCGCAATGGCCTACTTAGTGATGCGGTGATAACACTAAGTAGCCTGAATGTGATAGCAGGCGAGCTGGATGCATAAACGATGTTGTAATAAAACAAACTGTAGCACGAATGGTGCTGACTGTTAATAATAAAATTGGCTAACTAAATGGCAATACAATTTAGCGAAGAGAAAATGAACAAGGTGCGGGAAATAGTGGCCCGCTACCCCGAAGGCAAGCATAAGAGTGCCTTAATACCGGTGCTTCATTTGGCGCAGGAGGAGTTTGGCGGTTGGCTGGATGTGCCTGTGATGGATTATGTGGCCAGCATACTCAATCTGCTTCCTATAGAGGTATATGAAGTAGCTACCTTCTATACCATGTTCAATACTAAACCTGTTGGCAAGTATCTGCTAGAAGTGTGCCACACAGGACCTTGTATGCTGAATGGTAGTGACGATATAATAGACTACATAAAAGAAAAACTAGGAATAGGCCCAGGAGAAACAACACCTGACGGATTGTTTACCCTGAAGCCTGCTGAGTGCCTAGGCGCATGCGGATATGCCCCAATGATGCAATTGGGCAAATTCTACAAAGAGCACCTAACACGCGAAAAAGTGGACCAATTGATCAATGAGCTAAAAGCGCAAGCCAACAACTAATTTATCATGAGTCTGGACCTCCAACTACATTTTCAGCTATCTGCGCCACCTCAAGCGGTGATGCAGCTACTAACAGATGACTTACTGATACGTAGGTGGAGTGGTGAAGATGCTCAGGTTGGCAAGGCTGTGGGCGAAGCGGTATCCCTGTTTGACGGATGGGCTAAGGGGCACATCACAGCATATTTGCCGGCACAACTGGGATATACCTGGAGAACAACAGAATGGGAAACTGAAGTGCCTACTACAGAGGTTGTTTTTTCGCTTAGAGAAAAGAATGGAGGCACAGAGGTGACACTGATGCACACGGGCTTTGATAGTGCTGAAGAACGAGATAATTATAAAACAGGCTGGAATGATTTCTTTTTTGACCCGCTTGAAGATTATATTATGATATTTCTAAACAAAGAATGAGGTTTATTGTTTCCATATTGCTAATAGCCGTTTTTTCGGTAGCCCGTGCTCAGCAGCCCGATAAAGGTGCTCTGTATCATGCTATTGAAGACTTTGACAAAGCATTGGAAACGCGCGACTCGCTAGCATTAAAACATCTGCTGAGCAACGACGTGAGCTATGGACACTCTAACGGATGGGTAGAAACAAAAGCAGAACTGATAAGGAACCTGTACAATGGCACGCTGAACTACACCAAAATAAAAGCTAGCAAACCAGAGGTGAAAATATCAGGCAATAGCGCATGGATACGCAATGTAGCTGACATTGATGCCGTGATGGGAGGAAATGCAATGTCCTTCAAACTAAAGGTATTGCAAGTGTGGAACTGGGAAAACGAACATTGGGTACTTTTTGCCAGGCAAAGTGTATCTATAGGTAAAGACAAATAAAATAATTATTATAACGCTAGACTTAAAACCTGGCAAGATGATAACGACAAGAACCGATGGCTATTAAACTTTTATTAGAAAACGACCACATAGAGGGGATTAGGTATTACGATACCTATAGGAAACATGGTGGCTATACTACTGCCGAGAAGGCATTTAAGATGACGCCAGACGAGATAGTGGAAGAGGTGAAAAAAAGTGGCCTTAGAGGTAGAGGCGGTGCGGGCTTCCCTACGGGTATGAAGTGGAGTTTTCTGGCTAAGCCAGAAGGAGTGCCTCGTCACTTAGTTTGCAATGCCGACGAGTCTGAGCCTGGCACTTTTAAGGATAGATACCTGATGGAATTCCATCCGCACTTGTTTATAGAGGGTTTGCTGATAAGCAGTTATGCTCTCGGTAGCAATGCAACTTACATATACATACGTGGTGAGTATGCCTGGATACCAGATATACTAGAACAAGCAATAGCCGAAGCAAAAAACAACGGCTGGCTGGGTAAAAACATAAAAGGAACAGGGTTTGACTGTGAAATATATGTGCAGCGTGGAGCTGGTGCATATATATGTGGCGAAGAAACAGCACTGTTGGAGTCGCTAGAAGGAAAAAGAGGAACTCCACGCATGAAACCACCATTCCCTGCGGTGCAAGGCTTGTGGATGCGCCCTACAGTGGTCAACAATGTAGAAACACTTACTGCAGTAGTTCCCATCATAAAAATGGGTGGTGATGAATATGCTAAGATAGGAGCCGGCAAATCTACAGGTACCAAACTGTTATCTGTATGTGGCAATGTGAATAAGCCTGGCATCTATGAGATAGACATGACCTGCTCTGTTGAAGAATTTATTTTCAGTGACGAGTATTGTGGTGGCATACCGAAAGGAAGAAAACTAAAAGCATGTATACCAGGAGGCTCATCTGTACCTATTCTTCCAGCCAACTTGCTGCTTAAAACAGCTAAAGGTGAAACCAGGTATATGAATTACGAAAGCTTGGCCGACGGTGGTTTTGCTACTGGTACTATGATGGGTTCTGGAGGCTTTATAGTGCTGGATGATGCGCAATGTGTGGTGCGCCACACAATGTCACTAGCCCGCTTCTACAACCATGAGAGCTGCGGTCAGTGTAGCCCGTGCCGCGAGGGTACTGGATGGATGTATAAAATACTGAAGAACATAGAATATGGCAAGGGCAAAATGAGCGATATAGACCTACTGTGGGATATACAACGCAAAATAGAAGGCAACACTATATGCCCACTGGGCGATGCTGCTGCCTGGCCTGTAGCTGCTGCTATACGCCACTTCAGAGACGAGTTTGAATGGCATGTGAATAATCCGGACGAAGCGCAACAGCGCAACTATGGATTGGCACACTATGCCGACCCAATACATGTACCTGCTGGAGCGTAGTATCAATACAAAAGAATCGTATAATTGCCTTTTAAAGGCTGAACAAAACTAAATTTTTGACTGCTATGTCAGAAACACCAAATTTTAAAGTAACGATAGATAATATCAGCATTGAGGTGCCTGCGGGTACTACAATACTGAATGCTGCTCGTATGATAGGTGGCGATGTAACACCACCTGCTATGTGCTACTACAGCAAGCTGAAAAATAGTGGTGGCAAATGCCGTACCTGTTTGGTAGAGGTAAGCAAGGGCTCAGAAAAAGACCCTCGTCCTATGCCAAAATTGGTAGCTAGCTGTCGCACCACGGTGATGGACGGAATGGAGGTAAAAAACATCACATCGCCCAAAGTGCTAGATGCCCGCAAAGGTGTTGTGGAGTTCTTGCTGCTTAATCACCCGCTTGACTGCCCTGTGTGCGACCAAGCCGGTGAATGCGACCTGCAAAATCTTAGCTACGAGCATGGCTCAGAAGGCACACGCTACGAGTTCAAGCGTCGTACTTTTGAAAAAGAAGACATTGGTCCATACATATCGCTACACATGAACAGGTGCATCATGTGCTACAGATGCGTATTTACTGCCGACCAATTGACTGATAAAAGAGAACATGGCATACTAGAGCGTGGCGACCACGCACAAATAAGTACACTATTGGGAAAAGCGCTTGACAATGAATTTATAGGCAACGTAATAGATGTTTGCCCTGTAGGCGCATTAACAGATAAAACTTTCCGTTTCAAAAATCGTGTTTGGTTTACAAAGCCGGTAGATGCACATTGCAACTGCACTAAGTGTAGTGGCAAAGCCCGCCTGTGGATGAGAGGAGAGGAAGTGTATAGGGTTACTGCACGCAAGGATCAATGGGGTGAGGTAGAAGATTGGATTTGCAATGATTGCAGGTTTAACAAAAAGTCGGCAAAAGATTGGGTTATTGAAGGTCCTTCTATAATTCCTAGATCGAGTGTTATATCTCAGGGACACTATGCAGGCAATGTAGGTACAGCCGCCACTCCAGTACTAATAAATAAGGTAATAGGAAAAGAACCTAAGTACACGCTTGACATACATAGTATAAGTGATGTGAATAAACCAGAAATCGAATTGTCGAAAATTGCAGGCCCTGCACACTCCGACGATTTTAATGGAAATAAAAAGTAGTCGAGTGTTATAATGCTTTTAATGGCTTTATAACAATTTGATACTCAATGCATATGATTTATAATCGGATTGTTACTTTGTTATCAATGGTAACAATATCCGAGGGAACGTAAAATTATTAACTAACTAAAATTACTTTTGTGCCAACTATGCTGTTACTACAGGTTGATACGGCGCTGATAATTGAAAAGGTAATACTCATCAGCGTAATTCTTATGGGCTCGCTAGGCATAGCAATGTATGCTACTTGGGGCGAACGTAAAGTGGCTGCTATCATGCAAGACCGCATTGGCCCCAATCGTGCGGGTCCTATGGGTCTATTGCAGCCATTGGCCGATGGTTTGAAATTGTTCTTCAAAGAAGAAATCATACCAGACCGTTCTACTAGAGCTATCTTTATTTTAGGGCCATGTATAGCTATGCTCACTGCCCTTATGACTAGCGCAGTAATACCTTGGGGCCCCGATTTAGTAACGGGTACAGGTCGTGTTATTTCGTTTCAGGTAGCAGATATTAATACTGGTATCCTATTTGTATTTGGCATAGTAAGTTTGGGTGTTTACGGTATCATGTTAGGTGGCTGGGCGTCAAACAATAAATTCTCTTTACTCAGTAGCATTCGTGCAGCATCTCAGGCTATCTCTTACGAGCTGGCAATGGGCATCAGCTTAATAGCCCTTATCATGATGGCAGGTTCACTAAGCCTGAGGGAAATAGTAGAACAACAACATGGCTTCTGGGCTGATGGTTACTTCACCTGGAACTTCTTTAAACAACCACTAGGTTTCATCATCTTCCTTACTTGTGCTTTTGCTGAGCTCAACCGTGCACCTTTTGACTTGCCTGAATGTGAAAGTGAATTGAACATGGGTTATCACTTGGAGTATTCATCTATGAAATTGGGTTTTTTCTTATTTGCAGAGTATATCAACCTGTTTGTAAGTTCTACCATTATCATAACACTTTACTTCGGTGGTTACAACTTTCCATTTATGGACCAAGTAGCCGCATCCGTAAACCCAATTTTATACAGTGCTATATGCATCTTGGTACTAGTTACTAAAGCTATTGGCATGGTGCTGTTCTTCATGTTCATACGTTGGACACTACCACGTTTTAGATACGACCAATTAATGAAACTGGGCTGGAAAACACTAATACCTTTAGCATTGTTCAATATGCTAGTAACAGGTGCGGTAGTGTTGTGGACAAGTGCAGGTAAATAGTAGATGTCATCTATTTTGATAGACTAATAGCAAAGTATAAAATAATAGCGTACCCGATTTTTTGAAATAAAGTACAATGCAACGACTAACTAACAGAGCGGTAGAGATTAACAGAAGTCCGATGACTTTTGCAGAGCGTGCATACCTCCCTGCTATTGCCAAGGGTCTGGGTATGACACTGAGTCATATTTTCAAAAAGAAGGCAACTGTAAAATATCCGGAGGAGAAGCGACCATTTAGTCCAGTATTTCGCGGATTGCACATACTTAATAGAGACGAGCAAGGTGCAGAGCGCTGCACAGCTTGTGGTCTATGCGCACTTGCCTGCCCGGCCGAGGCTATAACTATGGAAGCTGCTGAGCGTAAAGCAGGCGAAGAACACCTGTATAGAGAAGAAAAATATGCTGCTAAATACGAGATAAACATGCTTCGTTGCATATTCTGTGGGTATTGCGAGGAAGCCTGCCCTAAAGATGCAGTTTACCTGTCGGAGACAGTAATGCCTGCCAACTATACACGTTCAGGTATGATTTACAAGAAAGAAGACCTATTGATTCCTCACCCAAACAAAAAGTAAACTAAGTAATGGATATATTAGATATAGCATTTTGGGTACTTTCGGCTATAGCAGTTGGTTCGGCATTGGGAGTAATCCTAAGCAGAAACCCAGTGAATAGTGTCATGTTTCTCATACTCACATTTATAGCCATATCTGGGCATTATATACTTATGAATGCTCAGTTCCTGGCAATTGTGAATCTCATAGTATATGCAGGTGCCATCATGGTTCTATTCCTCTTTGTGAAGATGCTTATGAACCTGAATGCAGACGTGGAACCTCAAAAAGGATACCTCATTCAGCTAGCTGGTATTATTTCGGGTGGTGTACTGTTTTTGGTACTTATAGCAGCTGTCAAGTCTGCAACACCTACTATAATAGATAAAACACCTACAGACATTGGGTTAATAGAGCGCTTGGGCAAGACACTATTTAAAGAATATGTACTACCATTCGAGATAAGTAGTGTATTATTTCTCAGCGCCATGATAGGAGCTGTGGTAATAGGTAAAAAAGAAACTACAGATCTTGCAAGTGGTGATAATTGATTGAGTAAATAAACAAATCGTCCATTTTCTGACAATATTATTATTAAAGCAATGCCAGTTAATTCTACACACTATTTGTTCCTTAGCCTCCTATTGTTTTCAATAGGTGTTATGGGGGCGCTGATGAGGCGAAATGCCATCATCATCTTCATGTGCATAGAGCTTATGCTCAATGCAGTTAATTTACTACTGGTTTCCTTCTCAAAAATGTATGACGACATCAATGCACAATTGATGGTGTTTTTCATAATGGTAGTAGCAGCAGCCGAGGTTGCTGTTGGTTTGGCTATCATTGTTATGATGTATCGCAAGGTTCACTCAGTAGATATCAATATTCTAAACAGATTAAAACACTAAACTGCCCTCATAGGTAGTATTGGCGACATGGCTAACTTAGTATATTTAGTACCGCTTTTCCCATTAATCGGTTTTTTGATTAATGGTATATTTTGGAATAAAATGCCCAAAACTATGGGTGGCATTATTGGTTCTGTTGCCATTCTGGCTTCGTTTGTGGTGTCATTAGGCATCTTCTTCGAGGTTAAGAGTGCAGCATTTCACGGGCCGGTTATTGTAAACCTACTTGACTTCATCAGTTCGGGCAATCTGCATATTCCTCTAGCATTTCAAGTAGATGCGCTATCGTCATTGTTTCTGCTTATCATCACTGGCATAGGTTTCCTTATTCATGTCTACTCTACCTCTTACATGCACGAGGACGAAGGAATGGTAAAATACTTTGCTTACCTCAATCTGTTTGTATTCTCTATGTTATTGTTGGTGCTTGGCGCTAACTATCTGGTTATGTTTATTGGTTGGGAAGGAGTAGGTCTATGTTCTTACCTTTTGATAGGGTTCTGGTTCAAGAATAGAGATTATACCAATGCGGCTAAGAAGGCATTCGTTATGAACCGCATAGGCGATTTAGGTTTCTTAGTAGGCATGTTATTGGTTATATTCAACTATGGCACACTTACCTATCAAGACTTTTTTGGTCAGCTGGGCTCTGCAGATGTAGTAGTTCCATCTTCTATCAATAGCTGGATTGCATTATGCTTTTTCATAGGCGCAACAGGTAAGAGTGCACAAATACCTCTGTATACCTGGTTGCCAGATGCCATGGCTGGCCCTACACCGGTATCGGCACTTATACATGCTGCTACGATGGTAACTGCTGGTATATACATGATAGCTCGTAGTAGTGCGTTATACAACCTTACTCCAGAGATATTGCATGTAGTGGCTATAATAGGTCTGCTTACAGCTATATTGGCAGCAACAATTGCTATCCGTCAATACGACATCAAGAAGGTGCTAGCCTACTCTACAGTTAGTCAATTAGGTTTTATGTTTTTAGCACTTGGTGTAGGTGCATATACCACAGCAGTGTTTCACGTTATGACACATGCGTTCTTCAAGGCACTTTTGTTCCTTGGTTCGGGCAGTGTAATACATGCAATGGGCGGTGAGCAAGATATTCGCAAAATGGGTGGCTTGGGCAAGCATATGCGTGTTACTCAAATAACTTTCCTCATAGGTTGTTTAGCAATATCGGGCATACCTGGTTTGTCAGGTTTCTTCTCTAAGGATGAAATACTAGCTAACGTATACGGACATAGCCCAATTATGTTTGTGTTCGGCCTTGCAGCTGCTATGATGACCGCCTTTTACATGTTCCGCCTATATTTCCTCACATTCAATGGTAATTTCCGTGGCACTGATGAGCAACATCATCATTTGCATGAGAGCCCTGCTGCTATGACTTTACCATTAGTAGTTCTGGCAATCATGTCGGTAGTAGGTGGTTATGTAGGATTGCCTGCTGTTATCAGTGAGCATCATACACTAGCACAATATTTGAGCCCTGTAGTAAGCAACTTTGGCACACATCATCTGTCTCACGGCACTGAATGGGGGCTAATGAGTGCATCCGTAGCTGTGTCTATAGCTATGATACTGGTAGCTTACGGCATCTATCGCAAACCAAACTTTACTGAGAGCACAGGTATTGCTAAAATACTTGAAAACAAATGGTATATAGACGAGCTTTACAATGCCATAGTCGTAAAACCATTAAATGCTTTATCCTCTTTACTAGATGGATATGCTGAAAAGCGTGGTATAGACGGTATAGTGAACGGTGTAGGCAAAACAGTGCGCTGGGGTGGCGATAAACTCAGATTATTACAATCGGGCCAAGTAGGTTTCTACATCTTTATGATGGTGATAGGTATGGTTCTCTTGTTTACAATTAGCTTCTTTTGGATAAAATAAAAGTAAACAGGGAAGAACAAAACAAACGCTTTCAGACTTTACTCATAGAATTTGAATAGACAATGATATTATTACTACTGATACTGATTCCATTTATTACCGGGGTTTTATCGTTTGCAATACGGGGAGATGGCGCCAAAACTTTGGCTTTGGTGAGCAGTATGGCTACGCTTGCTGTTTCGGCATATGTAAGTGCAGCAAACTTTGGTCAACCTATTAGCTTCAGCCAAGATTGGATACCAATGCTTGGCACTAAGTTCTCGTTAGTGGCAGACGGTATGAGTTCCATGCTATGCTTGCTTACAGGCATTGTAACCATGGTAGTGCTTATATCTAATGCCAACAAACAAATGGATAGATCTGGAGCATTTCACGGCTTCATGTTATTATCTCAGGCTGGGCTTATGGGTGTATTCTTAGCATCTGATGCTTTAGTATTCTACGTATTCTGGGAGCTTGCACTCATCCCTGTTTATTTCTTATGTTCTCAATGGGGTGGAGAGAAGCGCATACCCGTAACTTTTAAGTTCTTTGTATACACCTTTGTTGGTAGTCTTATGCTCTTGGCTGCACTCATATACCTATCATTGCAAACGCAAGGTGTGGCTAGCTATGCATGGGTAGATATAGTACGTGCAGGCTCATCGCTACCACCAGCACAGCAGCAATGGTTGTTTTGGCTTGTATTTATTGCGTTTGCCATCAAAATGCCCATTTTCCCATTTCATACCTGGCAGCCAGATGCTTATGAACAATCCCCTACACCTGTAACCATTATTCTAAGTGCACTAATGGTAAAGATGGGTTTGTTTGCAGTATTGCGCTGGTTGTTGCCTGTATTGCCTACTGGTGTAGCCTATTGGTCTGATACTGTAATTATCCTATCAGTTGTTGGCATAGTATATGCCTCTCTCATTGCCATGGTGCAAACAGATATTAAACGTCTCATTGCTTACTCTTCTATTGCTCACATGGGCCTTATGAGTGCAGTAGCATTTACCAATAGTTCTGTTGGCATGCACGGCATCATGGTGCAGATGTTTAACCACGGCATTAATATAACTGGCATGTGGTTGGTAGTGAGCATGATAGAAAACCGATGGGGAACACGCGACATGACTCAATTGGGCGGCATGGCTTCATCTGCACCTCGCATGGCCATAGCTTTAGTAATCATTTCGTTCGCCAACATAGCATTGCCATTAACGAACGGTTTTATTGGTGAATTCATGCTATTCAATGGCTTGTTTAGAGGAGATAGTGCACAGCATATAGCTATCATGGTAGTAGCAGGTCTGGGTGTGATACTTGGAGCTGTCTACACACTAAACATGATACAAAAAACAGCATACGGACAAGAAGTAAAAATGATAAACGGTGGTGATATATCAGTAAACGAATATGCAGGTTTAGCCATTATCATAGTTATAATATTGTTTTTGGGTGTGTATCCTAAACCGTTACTAGACCTTACAGAAGGTGTGGCAACAATGATGGTACGCTAAGTCGATAATAGAGAGCGCAATTTTTAGAACAAAGTATTTTTGAATTTCTGACATGAAGGCAATTATTGCTACGACAATTTTCGGCATCATCATGATGTTTGCCGGGGTGACGGTGAAAAACAAACAAACAGTAGCTGGTTTGGCAACATTCTTGTTTGCCGCACTGCTAGGTGTAAGCATTTGGGATCTTACCGCTACATCGGCCAATGTGTCCGACAATCTATTCTTCAACAATATGCTGCGCATAGAGCATTACTCAGTATGGTTCAATACTGTAATGACCGGATGCTCTCTGATATATGTGTTGCTAATGGGTAAGGAAGTGCAACGAGTAGGTGCACATGTTGCCGAATATTTTGCTTTGCTCTTCTTTATACTGTGCGGCTTGTTCTTATTGTCGTCTTACAATACCTTGTTGATGATGTTCTTAGGACTTGAGATTCTTTCAATTCCTCAATACATCCTGGCAGGCTCTGATAAAAAAAGTCTGAAAAGCTCTGAAGCTAGCTTGAAGTACCTATTGATGGGCTCTTTCACAACTGGCATCATGCTTATGGGCATTACTTTGCTGTATGGGGCTGCTCGTAGTTTCAATATCACTGAAATTGCTGCTGTATTGCATAGCGATACACTAAACCCATTGGCACTGGCAGGCATCATGTTTATTATGATAGCACTATCCTTCAAAGTATCTGCTGCACCTATGCATATGTGGACACCTGATGTGTATGATGGCGCACCAACTCCATTTACAGCATACATGTCTACCATAGTAAAAGCAGGCGCTTTCTTTGCTTTCCTACGTTTGTTTCAGGTATCGCTCAATGCACTTAGTAGTCACTGGACGCTAGTTTTGGCAATCATCACTGCCGCCACATTACTTGTTGGTAATGTTACTGCGGTATTTCAGCAAAGTGTTAAGCGTATGCTCGCCTACTCTTCCATTGCTCAGGCAGGCTTCATGTTATTTGCTGTGCTTGCAGTTAACAAGTTTGCTTGGCAAGGAATAATTATCTACTCTGTAGCTTATAGCTTAGCTACCATTGGTATCTTCAGCGTATTGGTAAAACTAAAAGATTTTACCTATGATGGTTTTAATGGCTTAGCTAAATCAGAACCTTTATTGGCTTTTACCGCAACAATATTCTTATTCTCTCTTGCAGGTATACCTCTTACTGGTGGCTTTATGGCTAAGTATTATGTACTAATAGCAGTGGTGCAACAAGGTCAATTACTTTGGTTGGTGATATTCGCACTATTAATGGCCGCTATAAGTATCTTCTACTATTTCCGCGTTATTATAGCTATGTACTTCAAACCAGGCACTCCAGAGATGGCCTCTCCATTAACTACAACAGACAGAGCTATGCTACTGGTAACCTGTGCTTTAGTTATTTTGCTGGGCGTAGCTCCACAGCTATTCCTTAACGGCATCTAAATAAACAGAATCATCTTATACAACTATAAAGCCCGGCAAATCGCTGGGCTTTATAGTTCATTACAACACTAGAGATGCATTAACCCACTCAGGGTCGAACTCTGCATTAAACTTACGGTAAAAGTTGAATGCAGGCTCATTCCACTCCAGCACTTGCCATACCATGCCATTGAGTTTACGTTGCTTTGCTTCATCTATTAATGCTTGCATCAGCATAGCCCCATAACCTTGTCCACGTGCCTGCTCTGTTATCAGTATGTCTTCCAGATACATCCTTTGCCCTTTCCATGTAGAGTAACGGATATAGTAAAGTGCAAATCCCTGAACTACCCCACCTACTTCTACAACAAATGCCCACCAAACAGGGTTTGCTCCAAAACCACTCTCTACAAAATGCTGCATGTTAACAGTTACCTGCTCTGGTGCACGCTCATAAATAGCAAGTTCTTTTATAAGCTCCATCATTCTTTCACAGTCTGTATCAACAGCACGTCTTACTATTGGTTGTTCCATTCGTTTAACTTTTTATTGTGCAATAGTACATTGAATTGCACGTTAATGAATAACCCTCCCTGCTACAACGCCTTTATTGATATGCATTTCTATCAAAAAATTGCGTTAAACCAATAGTAGCCATTAAACATTATAAGACATTGTAATTACTTTAGCTCACAGCAACACACATATATGAACACACAAGGCGAAATACTATGGGTAGATGATGAAATAGAATCACTCAAGTCGCAAATACTATTTCTCAAAAACAAAGGCTACCAAATTACTGCTCTCACCAATGGTTATGATGCACTGGAACTACTAAAAGAAAAAACAGTGGACGTAGTGCTGCTTGATGAAAGTATGCCCGGCCTTACTGGACTTGAAACTCTTGGTAAGATAAAAGAGAAATATCCACAACTGCCCGTAGTAATGATAACCAAAAACGAGGCAGAAAATATAATGGAAGATGCACTTGGCGCCCAAATAACTGATTATCTAATAAAACCTGTCAATCCTAATCAGGTGCTGCTGGCATTAAAAAAGATAATGGACGGCAAACGCCTTGTGTCTGAGAAAACAACCATAGCCTATCAACAAGATTTTAGAAATCTTTTCATGGCATTGAGTAACAATCCCAACCATGAAGAGTGGAAAGAACTCTACAAAAGACTGGTGTATTGGGAACTAGAAATGGATAAAAGCGATAGTGATGAAATGATGGAGGTATTACAATCGCAAAAGGGGGAGGCTAACACAGCGTTTTTCAAGTATATATCTAAGAACTACGCCGAATGGATAAAAAACAATAATAAAGCCCCTCTTCTTTCTCACAAACTGTTTGAAAACAAAGTAGCTCCACACATCAAGAGCGGCAAACCAACATTCTTGATTGTAGTAGACAACCTCAGATACGACCATTGGAAGGCACTACAACCCATAATGGCCGATTCCTTCAAGATTGTAGAAGAGGATATGTATTACAGCATATTACCCACAGCTACACAATATTGTAGGAATGCAATTTTCGCTGGTATGCTACCAGTGGAAATAGAAAAGTATTTTCCGCTAGAGTGGAAAAACGACGATGAAGAAGGTGGTAAAAATCTGCATGAAGAACTGTTTTTGCGCAATCAATTAAAACACCTGAAAATCGACAACATGCGCACCCAATACATAAAAATCACTAATAATGATGATGCCCGATATCTGGAAGACAACATTCATAATTACCTGAACAACGATTTGACTGTTATAGTATACAACTTTGTTGATATGCTATCGCATGCACGCACAGAGATGGAAGTATTGAAAGAGCTGGCAGGCGATGAGGTGTCATATAGATCTTTAGTTGTTAGCTGGTTCGAGCATTCACCTCTATATAGAGCACTAAAGCGTATTGCAGACAAAGGCATACAAATACTACTTACTACAGACCATGGTAGCGCTCAGGTGAAAACACCAAGCAAATGTGTTGGAGACAGAACTACTACCACCAACCTGCGCTATAAACACGGGCGCAATCTACAATACGAAGACAAAAACGTACTTGCTTTTCGCGACCCCAAACTAGCAGGCCTGCCTCAGCCTAACGTTAGTTCTACCTTTATCTTTGCTAAAGAAGATGTCTTTATTTGTTACCCAAACAATTACAATCACTTTGTAAACTATTATAAAGGCACCTTCCAGCATGGAGGCATTTCTCTTGAAGAAATGATTATACCAATCGTAAGACTGGAAAGTAAATAATGGTTGCTCAATTTGTTAAAAACGCTGCATATCCGCAGCGTTTTTTTTGCAAAAGATTTTGTTGCATCGGATTCTTATGTATCTTTGTCTTAGGCAAAAGGATATGCTATGATATTTTCTTCAGAATTAATAAAAGGTACACTAAAAACCATCATTCTAAAATTACTGGGTGACGGAAATAGAATGTATGGCTATGAGATAACGCAAAAAGTAAAAGAACTAACTGGAGATAGGATACAGCTAACTGAGGGTGCACTATACCCTACCCTGCATGCTTTAGAGCAAGATGGGTTAGTAACAACAGAATTAGAGTATCAGGGCAAGCGTGTGCGCAAATACTACAAGCTAAGCCCAAGTGGTAAAAGTAAGGCCGAAGAAAAAGTGAGCGAGTTTGTAAGCTTTATGGAAACTATGAGTGTATTGCTAAACGTGCAACCCAAGCTAAATTAACCATGTATAAAGTGTCTGATAAACAGATAGACTACATCCTCGATGACATTAGACGTAATGGCATCGAACTGGAGGATCTGCAGTTAAACCTCCTCGATCATGTCTGCTGCATTATAGAAGAACAGCTCGAAGATGATGGCAACTTTGAGCAATTCTATCATACGGTTATCAGAAAGTTCTACAAAAAAGAACTTCGTGAGATAGAAGTGGAAACCATCGATTTATTAACGTTTAAAAACTACTATTCAATGAAGAAGATGTTGATAGGCAGCGGCACATTCTCCGTTTTTGCCTTAGTATTCGGTTCATTTTTCAAGATCATGCATTGGCCTGGAGCTAGCATATTGCTAACGTTAGGTATAGCTAGCTTCAGTCTATTGTTTTTACCGCTTCTGTTTGTGCTCAAAGCCAAAGAAATGAATACAAAAGCGGAAAAAATGATAGCCGCAGTTGGCTCTCTTTGTGGCATACTGTTCACATTAGCACTGTTGTTTATTGTCAATCATTGGCCAGGAGCTAACCAAATGTTGTTTGCTTCTATTAGCATTGCAGCTTTTGTGTTGTTACCTTCCTATTTCTTTACAGGCATACGTAGGCCAGAGACTAAACTCAACACCATACTTATGTCTATTATTCTAGTAGGCATCATAGGTTTACAGTTTACTCTAGTTCGCCTCAGACCATCTACTAACCAACTTTCTACCAAACTCAATGTGTATGCTAATAGCGAACAACTAGTACGCGATATGCAAAGCGGCTTGGAAATGAGTAGTAAAGGTCAAGAGATATACGATCTGTGCAAAGAAATAAAAGCAATAATTCTGCAACGTATGTATGGCCTTGATAGCATTCCTGTTGCCAACAGACTAGCCGAAATGACGCTAAATGAGGGTGGCTTATCTATTGAGTTTGACCCTGGCGCAGAGGGCACACTATTGCTGGAACAACTAAAACAAGCAGTTAAAGCCTATCAGCCAGCTGAGCCTCTTGGCAGACTTAGTTTTAGTAATCATCCTATACTAGCTTCTCCGGCTACCAAAGCCAGAGAATTGTACACCAATGTCACAATGCTGAACGGGCTAAACCAAATACAAATGTATGTGGCCCTGAACGAGCAACGCAAAACAACAGCCATGAAATAAGTATAAAAGAGGGTGTTTTGCGGCACACCCTCTTTCTATCTCTTCTTGTAAACAGGCACTGTAGAGCAAGGCTCGCCATACATTAGCGACTTTACTACAGGCCTTAAATGAGCCGTTATTGCTAAATATGCGGCATCAGGTATGGGAGTATCTCCACAACCTTTAATTACCACCCTTTTATCTTCATAATCAGCCACTGGTATTTGGGATATTGATGATAATAGTAAGTACTTGAACAACTCAGCTTCAGTGCCAAAATATACAGACTCTGTCACTGGTTGCAAGTAAGCCGCCGCCAGCATATATGCCCATACTGGCACTATAGCATCGGCGCTACAATAAACGGCAACATGTTTACCATCATATTGCTGCCAATCGTGTGTTTGCAATGCTGCACGATAGTCTTTCTCTTTCAGTATCATTTCCATATACAGAAAGTCCTTCAGGTCAAATGAAGCGATATTGTCCCCTGGCAAATAGGGTGCTAAGTCCAATGTTATTATTCCACTTTCTGCTACTTTATTTACTATCTGCTCCATTTTGTTTTGTCTTGCTATGCAAATTTAAATGAAATAAGCAGCAAGGAGATATCCCTGCTGCTTATGCGGTATTAGTTGTTTACTATAATAGTTACCTCAGTAGGGTTACATTACCTTTCAGTTGTTGCTTATTCCCATCTTTAAACTCAGCATCTATCACATACACATATACATCAGCTGGTTGTGGTACTCCATTTAGTTTACCATCCCATCCAGAGCCATTGAGCGTTTGACTAACAAATATCTCTTGCCCCCATCTATTGAATATAGACATGCTGAACTTTATAAGACCACTTGATAACAAAGAACGTGGAAAGAAATAGTCATTCACACCATCACCATTAGGAGTGAATGCGTTGGGCACATCCACAAAACAGTCACTTTTTACTATTACAGAGTCCGTAGCATCGCAATTGTTTATGTCTACCTTGGCCCAGTATGTGCCTGGTGCCGATATACTGATGCTGCTGGTTTTCTCGCCTGTACTCCATATCCATCTAGCCAGCGGATTTATAGCATTACTCACATCTCTAAGCACAATAGGGTTACTCCCTTTACATATTGCCGTATCCCCACCAAGATCTATCGATGGACGCTCAATAACAGTTACTGTCCGGGTCATAGATACATTGGGGCAAACCCTGTAATATCCATCTACCTTTACTGTGTATGTACCTGGGCCATCAAATGCATGTTTCACAGGGTTAACATCTGTCATTATTTTACCGTCCCCAAAATCCCACTGCACACCAGTGTTGCCTAGCTGAGCAAATAAGCCCGTAAGTGTAATATAGGTGCCAGAGCACAAAACTGAGTCGGTCAATTTCATTGACACTCCGCTTATTGTATCTACTTCCACTGTTGCATAGCTGGTATCGTAACAAGGTATACCATTAGCAGCTACCAGCATCACATTATATACACCAGTTTGTCCGAAACTATATACAGGATCTGTAGCTACATCTTCTACACCGTTGCCAAAGTGCCAGTTATAAGAAGAGGCTCCAATAGATGCATTGGTAAATGTTACACTCTGACCTTGACAGATAACTGCTGGTGTACGACTAAAAATCGATCTCAGTGGATGCCCAAGCGTAAAGGTCATTAGCGAACTGTCTACACAAAAGCCATTAGTAGCAAGTAGCCTTACGGTAAACGTTCCCTCATCATACACATGATATGGGTTGGTAGCAGTGTCAGAAGTTCCATCGCCAAAATCCCATACATAGCTAAGTGAGCCAGTAGAGGTAGACCTGTTAAAAAAGAAAACAGTGTCACCTTTACAACCCAATCGTAGCGAAGTATCAAAAAGGGCATCTATCGGTGGTGCAGTTAACGTAGTGGCTCCTAAAACCGTAGTTATACAATTACCAATTTTAACAGACATCCCCGAATAAGTGCCTTCACATAATCCTGGCAAGAATATTGTACTATCGCCATATGCTGTGGTAACAAACGGTGTTTGTACAACACTGTTTAATGAGTATCGGAAGGTATCGGAAGAGAAAGGAATAAAAGCTTTAAGCCTCATAGTGCCATCACATTTGCCACACTCTGTAGGGTCTGTTGTAGATATTACTATGGCTGGTGGTGGTGGTGGCCCCGCTAGAGTGTAAGGCCCTACAGGAGCTGAGATACATGCAGCACTAAAGGATGCAACTATGTTGGCATACACACCCTCGCATAAGTCAGCAAGAGTAATAGAACCTGAAGCATCTGTAGCCCCAGTATAAGCAGGCTGAGCTACACCATCAAGCGTATAATTGATAGTAAATGGATGAAGTGGATACAATCCGTTAATGATTAACTGACCATCGCAAGCGCCACATACGCTTGGCTGTATCCTCGTAACACTAGTAATTACTATAGGAGGATTACTAATTATCTCAGGCCCAGCAGGAGGAGTAATGCAAGTAACTCCATATGATGCAACAATATTATCGTATGTTCCTGCACATAGTCCAGTAAGGGTAATGCGTCCAGTAGCATCAGTAATTCGCGACAAAGGAGCTTGCGGAACACCATTAAAGTTATAATTAATGGTAAAACCTGTTGTTGGATATAAACCACTTATTGTTAGCGTGCCATCACATAGGCCACATCTAGTTGGGTCGGTATGACTGAGACCAGTTATGGATATCGTAGGATTTGTTAACACTCTAGGCCCAGCTGGCAAAGATTGACAAAGTCCTTGTCTAACCACCACATTATCATAAGTGCCAGCACAAAGCCCTGTTAACGTTATAGTGCCTCCTGTAGCTACCGTTGCAATTACAGCAGGCTGTGGCACTCCGCCCAAGTTATAAGTGACCGTATCTATTGCACCAGCGGTTAGGCCGCTAATTGTGAGTGTGCCATCGCATAGTTCGCAGCGCGTAGGATTGGTAGACGATAAGGTTGTAGTGAAAGCGCCTGCAGGTGTTACCGTATAATATCCGAATGAGGTATCTGCACAACCTAATGCTCCAGCTTTATAAGTTGTAGTAGTGGTAGGACAAACAGTCAAAGTTGCACCTGTACCTAAAAACTCACCAGTTCCATTATTATACCAGTATATAGATGAAGAGGCAAAAGGTACTGGAGCATAGGGTATAGACTCAACTGTATAAGCAGTATAAGTACTATTAGGGGTGAATCTCCAAGATTCGTTAGTACAGGTGTATGCAGCAGGAAAATCTCTACCTGGAGCCACTGTAGCTGCCGTGCCTGTTGCATTTTGTACACCTATTATAGCGCGCCCACTATTCCACCCTATACATATGGGCTTAGTAGCAATGTGCACCTCTATAAGATTGGATGTTTCGTAAAGTATGATTTGTGTGCTAGTAATCTGTGTAGTGCAAGAGAACATTCGGTCTTTGCAATAAGTTACAATATATCGCCTATTGGGTGCCACCCCTGTTAGTGAATAGGTAATAGTGCCACCATCTGGTACAGAAATATCAATATCACACCACGGACCACATATGTTATTGAATTTACTAGGGTTACCAAGTAATACAGCTGTTATTGGCCAAGGATCGTATGCACCAGCAAGTGACAAATCAAAACACAAAGTACCATTGGGCCCAATCACCAAACTAGTATATGTTGTACCATAGTAATTAAAAGGGAATCCAATTGGCTGAATGGGAGAGTAAATATCGTCCACTGTTATACCAGAGTTTATTGGACTATCTCCCACTACTATTGCTCTTAATATTGTGCACGGATTTACACAATTTAGAGAGTCACTACTTGTCACAGTCACCTGTGCATAAACACTATTTACTTGTATTGTAAAAAACAATACAAGTGGCATCAATAAGAATCTCAGTTTTTTCATAACCGCTTTATAAAGGGTCAAAATATTAATTGCCTGATAGGTCAGGATATTGAGTAAAGTTACTAAATATGTAACATACACATAACTACAAGTATCAGCACTACTCACTAATACTACAAATTAAGACGTGCATTTTTTAGAATAGGTTTGTTTTACGACTTCTTTAGTTAAAAATTCAGTGCACTCATCATTCACTAAGGTGCAGCCACATCAAATCTCACGAAAAATTGGTTATTTTATGCTCCAATATCAGCCTCCCAACATGATTAGTATTCGCAATATAGTAAAACAATACTCTGGCCACAAAGCTCTTAGTGGTGTAAGTATGGAGATAGAACAAGGTAAGGTGTTTGGCTTGCTAGGCCCCAATGGTGCAGGTAAAACATCTTTAATCCGTATCATCAACCAAATTACTGCCCCCGACTCAGGAGAAATCTTATTTAATGGTGCACCTCTGGCTCGTCACCACATAGAGCAAATAGGATACATGCCCGAAGAAAGAGGACTCTACAAAAAAATGGAAATTGGCGAGCAAATTCTCTATTTAGCACAACTGAAAGGGTTAAGCAGAGCTGAAGCCAAAAAACGTTGTAAGTATTGGTTCGAGAAACTAGAGATACAGGCTTGGTGGAATAAAAAGATTGAAGAATTATCGAAAGGGATGCAACAAAAGGCTCAATTCGTTGCTACTGTCCTCCACGAGCCAGAATTGCTGATATTAGATGAACCCTTTTCAGGTTTTGACCCCGTAAATGCAGAAATAATAAAAAACGAAATATTAGAGCTTAACCAAAAGGGAGCAACTATTATTTTTTCTACCCACCGCATGGAGTCTGTAGAAGAGTTATGCCATTCTATAGCATTACTCAATCTATCTCACAAAATACTAGATGGCAAAGTAAAAGACATAAAAAACTCATTTAGAACTGGCACCTATATAATAGAATGCGAAGGAGGCCACATAGATCATACTGCTGCACCATATACACTACTGGGTGAGCACAACCCTACTGAAGGCAACAAACAAATTAAAGTAAAAATGGGAGCAGCTGCCAGTCCCAACGACGTTTTGCGACATCTATTAGCACAAACAACAATAAATAGGTTTGAAGAGGTAATACCAGGCATGCATGAGATATTTATAACTACAGTAAACAAACAGAGCGCCCTATGAACAAAATATTATTAATCATTCAGAGAGAGTACCTATCTCGCGTAAAAAAGAAATCATTCTTAGTACTTACCATTTTAGTCCCAATATTATTTATTGGAATGTTTGCCATTATTGGCTATTTGGCTGCCAAAGGTGACGACCTAGGCGATGAGAAAAAAATGAAAGTAATTGATGAAACAGGCATGTATGTAAACAAATTACAAAACACCAACACGCTGCGTTTTATATACTCCAACGAGAACTTTGACAGCGCAAAAACAACCTTCAAAGAAAGTGGATATGCCTTTTTATTGCACATATCAGAATCTGGTACAGAAATAGAGCTATTGGGTGAAAAAAAACCAAGCGCCACAACTATAGAAGCTGTAGAAAGCGGACTAAGCAGAGTAGCAGAGGCTCGCCGATTACAACTTGCAGGTATAGACACTGCTGTGCTAGCGCAAGCTCAGAAAAAGGTATCAGTAAAAGCAAAACAATTGACCGATGCTGGCGAAAAAGATGCTCAAACCTATACAGCATACGCAGTAGGTTTTCTTTCTGCATTTCTCATATACATGTGCCTATTTATCTACGGCACTCAGGTTATGCGCGGCGTGATAGAAGAAAAAGTGAGCAGAATTATTGAAGTTATTATTTCCTCAGTTAAGCCGTTCCAGTTAATGTTAGGTAAGATTATAGGCGTAGGCATGGTTGGTCTTACTCAATTTTTATTATGGATTTTACTAAGTGTTGGTCTTACCACAGTAGGAAGTAGCGTACTAGCCAAGAAAATGCAACAAGAAAAAGCCCCAATTGTTAATACCATTCCCGGAGCTCAGGCAGAACTAAACAAAGTAAAAACACCAGAAAACAGTATGCAGGTTATTAAAGAGGCTATTGACTCTATACCCATTGCATATACTGTCAGCTGTTTTCTTTTCTACTTTCTCTTTGGTTACTTCTTGTACAGTGCCATTTTTGCTGCAGTAGGCTCAGCCGTTGACAATGAAACTGAAACTCAACAATTCATGTTACCCATTACTTTACCATTGATATTCACATTCGCCCTGTCTCAAAGTTTCATTATCAACAATCCCGATAGTTCACTCTCCATTTGGTTATCAATGATACCCTTTACTTCACCAATTGCCATGATGATTAGAATACCATTTGGTGTACCGGCATGGCAATTAGGCTTATCTATGCTACTTTTGGTACTGGGCTTCGTTTTTACCACTTGGGTAGCCGCCCGTATTTACCGTGTTGGCATCCTTATGTATGGCAAGAAAGCCAGTTACAAGGAACTAGCCAAATGGTTCATGTATAAGGAATAGAAACGAAACTCAAAAAATAATTTGTTCACAAAAAATAATTACCTACCTTTGCACTCCCTTGCAAAAGGGCAAGTTAAAATATTACAATTATGAAACGTACATATCAACCGCATCGTCGTCGTCGTAAGTCAGTTCATGGATTCCGCAAACGTATGGAGTCTGCTAATGGCCGTAAAGTGCTTGCATCTCGCCGCGCTAAAGGTCGTCACAAACTTACAGTATCCGACGAGCGCCGTCTGAAGTAATTTTCTCTTAAAATCTAGTTGCCATTCGTAATACATTAACTGTATATGAGCGGCTCAAAAGAGAGCAGCATATTAATACGCTTTTCCGCCAAGGGAAAGCGTATTCTGTTTTTCCCCTACGCTTTATTTATCTTCTCCAACCCAGACCAGCATTAGCAGATGTAAAGCTTAAAGGCAAAAGGCACTCTAGCGCAGCTACTCAAGTTGGATTTTCTGTCCCCAAAAAGAAATTCAAATTATCTGTGCATAGACACAAAGTGCGCAGATTATTGTTCGAGGCATGGAGAGTTCAGAAAAATACACTGCTGCCTTTTATACCCAACCAACAACAATTACACGTATTTGTGCTATGCACATCTGCTACTATGCATTCTCAAGAGCAAGTAAATGCTGCTATGCAAGCTGGAATTGAACGTTTAGGTAAATCTATATCTTCACAGCCACCGCTTACTCCCCCTGAATAATAGTGAAGTTTTTCTCAAAAATATTAAGCACCTTATTTCTGGCAATTATTCGGTTTTACCAAGTAGGCTTATCTCCGTTCTTTGGAGCAAAATGTCGTTATACACCTACCTGTAGTGCCTATGGTATAGAAGCTATAAAAAAGCACGGCCCTTTAAAAGGTGGTTGGTTAACATTAAAGAGATTTGGCAGATGCAATCCATGGGGGAGTCATGGATATGACCCTGTGCCAGAGCCAAAACATAAGCACTAATAAGTACTAATAAGATCTTTGTCCATAAAATTGGGACAACGATAGGTAGTGAAGTGCCAAGAAACAGAAAAGAGCAACATCATATACTGGTCTTTAGTTGCAGAGTTTCCTCTTTGTTTGCCCTTGTAGCCCAGCCTTTCTGTACCTGATATTTCTGTAGATCGGTCTTGAAGATGATAGGCCACAGACCTATTAGGTGCGGGAAACTTATCCGGACCTACATAAGTAGCACTTACATCATCCAAATAGTCGGTAAGAGTAAGCCTATCAGTAAGCTCTAATGTTAAGTTCACACCCCCTACCACCCAGTATTTAATACCTACACCAATAGGTACGCATGCAGCAAACTCACCGTATTTTCTATCTTTAAATTCATCTCTATTCTGCCCCTCTGTACCTAATGCCCGCAAAAAATAACGCTGTCCATTATATGTAGTATAAGGACTATAGTTAAATACACCTAAACCCCCAGTAAGATATGGAGTAAATCTATGGTACTTGTCACCAGTTACAAAACGAAAGAAATTGAATTCTGCTTGAAAAGAAAGTTCTTTTATGTCGCTTGTGAAGTCTAAATTCCGTTGACGCTGAAACAGATCAGAATTTAACTTGTCTGAATAAGAAACTTGTGTGTAATACGCACCTAACTTCAACGATATATAATTATTGAGATGCTTTCTAGCGTATAGACCAGCAGCCCATTTAGCCGTTTTTATTCCATATTGATCGTTTAGATCGCCAAAATATTGCGACAGGCCCCCACTTATCCCCATCTCAGTAGATGTGAAATACGACTGTGCCTTCCCACCTATAGCAGAAAAACATAGGAGAATACATAGTAGGAGTTTGTTCATTTAATATAATTACTTGCTTTGGCTGTTGCAATCAGTAATAACGGCTAACTTCATCATTTTATTGCGCTCCAATTAACGCAACCTATCTACAGAACGTACCAATTTTTCATCTGCTCTTATTCCAGCTATAGCCATTATCATAAGAATAATAGCAGCAACAGGCAATACCGAACTTACCCAGTAACTACCAGTGCCAGCTACTAAAGGCTCTACAGATAACTTACCAACTCGTACCAACATCAGACTAACGAAGGATAATGTAGATACTATACCCATTACCGACATTCTTACCTGACGTTTACGATTATTAAACATGAAAATAGTTATAAAAGGTATTACTGTCATTACTAACGCTATGAGTAATGATGGATAATGATTGGGAACTAATAATTCCTTTTGCTCTATCACTCCATTTACACTAACCTCGTAACGGTATGCAGCAAAAAAGAAAACACAAGCGTTAAATAAAGACGCCAGTAGTAACCATATGCTTTGTTTGCGTTGAATCATCTTGTTTCTATAGTAGTTTTAAAATCTTACACCTTAACTGATGATGTCTTTACCAAAATATGGCACTAATGCTGCTGGTATCTTAATACCAACTTCTGTTTGATGATTCTCTAACAAACAAGCTATAATGCGGGGCAATGCCAGTGAGCTACCATTTAGTGTGTGAAGTAATTGTGTTTTACCATTGGCATCTCTATAGCGTGCCTTCATACGATTGGACTGGAAGGTTTCGAAGTTGGAAACTGAACTTACTTCTAACCAACGCTCTTGAGCCGCACTATAAACCTCAAAGTCGTAGGTAAGTGCTGAACCAAAGCTCATATCGCCACCACACAAGCGTAAAATGCGATAAGGCAATTCTAATGATTGGACTAGCTTTTCTACATGGCTTACCATTTCATCTAGAGTTTGGTAGCTATGTGCGGGGTCGCAGAGCTGAACAATCTCTACCTTGTCGAACTGGTGTACCCTATTTAGACCTCGAACGTCTTTGCCATATGAGCCAGCCTCTCTACGAAAACATGGAGAATAGGCGGTCATCTTAATAGGTAGTTGCTCCTCGGATACAATAGTATCTCTCCAAATGTTGGTAAGTGGCACCTCTGAGGTAGGTATAAGATATAACTCATCTTCACCTATGTAATACATCTGACCTTCTTTATCGGGTAGCTGGCCTGTGCCAAAAGCAGACGCTGCATTGACTGCAAATGGAGGGCAATATTCTATGTAACCAGCCGAAGTATTAGCATCTAAAAAATACTGAATAAGTGCGCGCTGTAACCTAGCACCCTGACCAGTGAAAACTGGGAAACCACTGCCCGTTATCTTGTTGCCCAATGCGAGGTCCATTAGCTTGTACTTGGTCATGAGATCCCAGTGGGCTTGCTTGTTGGCAGATAG
>CALRKH020000028.1:0-32759 GCA_943367855.1 Asaia bogorensis
GATACTTCAACGGATACATGCTAGACAAGTAATCGTTTACATACTTAGTACCCGGTTGAGATTCAAACGGATATACATACAACTCGGGGTGGCCATCAAGTAGGCGGTGAGTAGTGTTGCCGCCATTTTCGTACATGGCCGACAGCATAATGAATTTATAATCTGATTTTTTCATATTGCTCTTGGTATCTGAATTAATTGATGAGTGACAAAAATAATTTTTAAACTAAAGAAACGGAAAATATTTTTTTCTCATTGTCGGTTGTTGCTACTCCTTGGAATGCAAATCCTTTGGCAATGGTACTATCTATAAAGTCAATCGCAAATATTTGGTTGCCATAGGGGAACTTAATGTCACCCAGCACATTACCTGTTACAGTGTCTATAGCTACTATAGCACATGTTTGCGCTTCTGTTTTTATACCCGGTGCATATTGCCTGAAGCGTGGCAAAACACGAGACACCCCAACAAACAATACATTCTTTACAAAGCACAGTCCACGCGTCCATCCATCAAAGGAATAAACAGGCTCAAATTGACCGTTTGATATAAAGCCAGCTTGCCCATAGCCAGAGTTAGCAACCCATACTTGGCTATTGTGCAACCTGGCAGAGTGTGGCCTGGTAAGTCCGGCACCCATCACTTCTCTTGTTTTCCCAGAGAATATCACGCCTTTTTTATCTACTGGGTAGTTGGCATGCCCTGGTCTCCTAGCCGATATGTGGTCTCCTGATGCACTGAAGAAAGAACTTTTCAGGTCATTTCCCATTGCTATTGAGTTGAGCTGAATATAGTTAGCTCTTGTGTCAGGTACATTTTCTTGGTCTATGCACTTGGGCCACCATTTAGGGGCTTCTGGTGTAGCATTATTCATATCCACCTCTATCACACAGTTCATACCTACTGAGTTGGCAAAGAGTTTATTCTTACAAATTGCCAAATCATGGAAATAGTATTCACCAGGGTAAAATTTACTGCGGGCGGGCAACAAAACGCCACTTGCTGGGCTGTAGTTCCCAAATTTACTTCTGCCTAAATGATGTTTGCTGATGCCAAATTCTATTATTTGGTTAGGGTTTCTTGTGGCTGCCACATACATTTTATGGTTATTACGGTCTATTGCTATGCCAGATGGATGTGGTAAATGAAAAAATGTCTGATTGACTTTTGTCCCATTATCACTGTTAAGTGCTATCAAAAGGTGCTCATATTCTCGGCTAGCCAACAATGTGATGCCTAATTGCTGCAAGGTGGCAGCAAAACCAACAGATGCCTTGAATGATAAAGTCTCTTTAGTAATGCCAGCATTTTCAAAAGTGGTTCCATAAATTTCAGCTGCATGTCGTAGTGCAGCATTTTGTTTTGCCCAAATCTCGTCCTTAGTCATAGTGATTATTTGAAGCGCAATAAACCTTTGTACATTTTGTATGCCGACTTGAAGTTGGTAGTGCTGGAGCCACTAATACGTGTGGTAGAGATAACGGGTATCTCTATAATTTTTATCTTTTGGCGCACACACTTTATCACTATTTCTGCATCTATCAGGTCGTCGTCTGATGTGATGTCTATTTCTTCATATACCTTTCTTGGAAGCACCTTAGGGGTGCCGTTCACATCCCATATGGGTACCTGATATAGTATGCGGCATTCCAAATTATACAGAGTGGAGCCCACTTTGCGTATCATCTTCTCTCTTATAATTCTTGTAGCTTTTACTACATTATCGTTGTTTACTGCCGCATAGTTTAATATCAGTATCAGATCTTCTATTTCTGTTCTGGCAGAGTTGGTGTAGCATAGATATTTGCCACTAGCCTGCGCAAGACCAAACTTCACAGCACGACCCCAACCACCTTTCTCTAGCCACAGCACTTTTACATTGTCAAGCTTATTGATTTCGTTTAGTTTGGCAATTGATCCATCATCTACCCCATTAACTATAAAGAGCAACTCCCAACTTGTATTAAGTTGGTTGAGGTGGGTGACGTATGTATGGTATAAGTGCTCGGCATGCGCCAGCTGCTTGTACATGGGTAGTATCACTGAAAATGTAGCAGCCATTTATTTTTTATTCCAGTTCCAAAATGCGTTATCAAAATTTACAGTCTTCTGCCACTCATCCACAGCCGTTAGTCCGTCGGTCAGATTCACCTCCGCCCTCCATCCTATATTTTGCAGTGCTTTGTTACTATTGCTATACCAGTCTTGCACATCCCAGTTTCTATTAGGCATATTGCCAAACTCGGGTGCATTGGGTAGCTTGTATTGTTGCTGTATTTGGTGAGAGAGCGTTCGGATGGTAGTTTTTGTTCCCGTACCTACATTGAAGGCTTCGCCTTTTATATTATTTATACCAGTCGCCGCCAATATAAAAGCATTGCAAACATCGTCTATGTATATGAAATCACGAGAAATATCTGGGTCAACCAATGGTGGGAATCCTCCGTTTCTGGCGGCCGCTATCAGCACAGGTATTAGTCTGTCAGGTTCTTCCCATGGGCCGTATGCAGAATATAACCTTAAGTGAGCGACTGGTAGTTGCTCTATCATGCCATAATACTTCACCGCATAGTAGGATGCTACTTTAGACACGGCATAATGACTATTGGGCACTAACTCATCTTGCTCAGCGGGGGCAGCACTATTTAGTCCATATTCCGAGCTCGAGCCTGCATGAATGTATGCATCAAAGCCTGGCTCCTTCAGTAGCTCTATAATATTGACGGCAGAGTTGAAGTTGGTATTGTATATTTTTTTGTACTCGCGCTGTTTGGAGTAGGCTCCATAAGCTGCCAAATTGAATATTGTTCTTGGCTTCCAGGTATCAAGCGTATCTTTAAGTATAGTGATGTCATTGATATCGCAAGACACTATATTGCTGGCAGGTATATTATTAACAATAAATCGCCAATTGTTGCGAGGGTCTTGTGTAATAGCATACACATCTTTTCTATGTGCAAACAGTACATTAAATAAATTGACTCCAATAAAACCGCCCGCACCAAATATGAAAATTGGTCCTTTTAGTCGGTTTATTGCTTCAACTATTTCTGGTTTAGTATTCATTAGGGGCTAAAAATAATCATTTATTGTTCGGCTTATACTTTCTGCATCTAGTCCGCTCCTTCCTTGGTGATAAGCTTGACTGCCATATAGCCCATCTGGGTATCCTTCTGCTTTCAAGCTATTGAATTTGTTGATATTCAACCCTTTATTCAATGCTGCACTTGCTACACTCTGCCCAAGCCCACCGGTAGCTATATGCTCTTCTATTACAAGTACATTGTTGGTAGATCTTATGCTAGCTATAATATCTTCTGGTAAGTGTTGCAAAGGCATGCGGTTGACTAGAAATACATCTATTAGATGGGTGTATCCTGATAGTTTTATTCCGTCAAATGCATTTACTGATACTGGGCCTTGTGCAAGTACAGTTAATCTGGCCTTGCTGTTTATTGCACTAGGAGCAGCACCATAGTTGGTGAGTTGGTGAGAAGTGGGTAGACTTTTGCCTAATCCAAGTCGGAGGTATGCAGGGCCTCTGCGTTCGAACATTTCATCCATACAGGCATTCATATCCTCTACAAATGCAGGCACATAGCACCTCATATTAGGTAGGCCAGATAGGCATGCTATATCTTCTATACAATGATGAGATGAGCCCATGATGCCATATCCATACCCACCACCATTACCTACCACATACACTGGCAGGTTGTGAAAACAAACATCATTTCTTATTTGCTCCAAGCACCTATACACCGCAAAAGGTGCAATGCTGTAACACAGCACTCTGTAGCCTTTATAGGCCATGCCAGCAGCTACGCCTATCATGTTTTGCTCAGCTACCCCTGCATTTATAAATCGTTCACCTAGCTTTTCTACTAGGTTTTCCAAGGCATTGTATCCCAAGTCGCCGGTTACAAACACAATATCATCGTGTTTGTCAGCTATATCTTCTATATATTTCGAAAAGTGTTTTCTCATTGTTCTTTAAGGCTACAAGTGGGTATTTATAGATTATAATCCAGCTTTATTTGTGCTATGGCTGCTACATACATCGCTTCGTTCATAGGTAGATAGTGCCATTCCATTTGGTTTTCCATATGTGCTACTCCTTTACCCTTCACTGTGTGTGCTATTATTAGTTTGGGTTTGCCGTTTTTGTGTTGTAGCATTTGCTCCTTAGCGTTCAATATTTCACCTATGTTATGACCGTCTACTTCGGCTACTTCAAAGCCAATTCCAGCCCATATTGCTGCCGATGCTGTGTCTCCCAATATATCTTTGGTTACACCAAAGCCTTGTAAACCGTTTTTGTCTACTAATACTATCAAGTTGTCTAGCTTATTAGCCACTGCAAAGTGTGCTGCCTCCCAGGTTGTTCCTTCATTAGTTTCGCCATCGCTCATTAGCACATAGCTAATGTCATCGGTTTTACTCAGTTTGTTAGCCTTAGCTATACCAGTACCTATGGGTAGTCCGTGTCCCAATGAACCTGTTGCAAAAGGAATGCCCTTGTATTTGCCAGGTGCTGGGTGTGCTGGTAGGGTAGTGGCATCCTTGTAAAACATAGCCATGTCACTATCGGGTATATCACCAACATGATTTAATATAGTATACAATGCGGTAGCAGCATGCCCCTTCGATAGGATGAATGTGTCATGCGCTGCTTTATATTTTACTATGGCTATCATCAGGTCTATGCAACTTAGTGAGCAGCCAATATGTCCTGAGCCTGCCGCGTTGTGTAACCCTAATATTTGTAACCTTAGTTTACCTTGTAGTTGTTTATGTTCTTGCTCTGTAAGCACCATATACTTGCGAAAATCAATACCAAGATAGGTTATTTGTGCATATCACCTACTGCCTACATCATAATAACGGGTTAATAGCATTTTACACTACTGTTTGTTGTCTGTTTAATCCCTTATTTGTACTTTGCCACTTAATATAATATATAAGCTGTGTCGGCAAAAAAAAAGCAAAACGAACAGAAACCAGTAGTAGTCTCAGCTACTGTAAACCAACCAATTAATGAATCTGCTGACCTTAAGCCCGACTTTTTGGAGCAGATGGGGGGTAAGGCCATTTATATCTTGCTTGGGCTACTGGTTTTGCTAGCTTTTGTGGTCTATAGAAAATATCTCTTATTTGAGAATGCGTTCTTCTTTAAAGACATAGGTAGCGACTCTTACAACTACTCATATCCGGCCACCAAAGGTGCAGCAGAGTATGTAGCCAAATATGGAAAGCCTTCTTGGTCTTTCCATTTGGGCATGGGGCAAAGTATCTATCCATTCTTCTTACGCGACCCTTTCGATATCCTATTATACCTCGGAGGTACAAAAAATCTCATTTATCTCACGGGTTTCAAGGAGTTTCTCAAAGTTGTATTGAGCGGTTTAGTCTTTTTTCAATACTTACGCACTATGCGCATGGCTCCACTTACTGCTATTGTAGGTAGTTTGTTTTTTGCCTTCTGTGGTTTCATGGTCATGGGTGGTGGCTGGTACTTTTTCTCTTTCGAAGCGTTTAATCTGGCACTACTCTTGTTGGCTTTTGAGCGAATGTTGCTTAGGGGCAAGTGGTTATTATTCCCATTTGCCATTATGTTGGTTAGCATGTCGCAGCCGTTCAACCTGTATGTTTACGGTTTGTTCCTGTTAGGTTATGCTATTCTACGTCTATATCAAGAAGGATATACTTTGGCAAAGGGTGGTTTGTTTTTTGCGCAAATGGCCGGATGGGGGCTATTAGGTGTAGCCTTGAGTGGTGTATTTATGATAGAGAATGTAGTGCAGCTTTTGGAGAGCCCACGTGGTAGCGGAAATACTTCTTACACTACATTACTTTCCTCGCAGCCAGTTTTCAATACGGTCGATAAGTTCCAATTTGGTACTGCCATAATGCGTTTCTTTTCAACCGATTTGCTCGGCGCAGGAACCAATTTCAAAGGCTGGATGAATACACTTGAAGCGCCTTTGTTCTATTGTGGTTTGCCTTGCTTATTACTCATGCCTCAGGTTTTTCCCACACTCGATAAGCGCAAAAGATTATTCTTTATACTCTTCATTTTTATATGGTTTATTCCAGTTATTTTCCCTTGGTTTAGGTGGGCTTTCTGGTTGTTCTCAGGCGACTATTATCGTGCTTATTCTATTGTCTTCTCTGCATTTGTTATGTACTATGCCATTCAGGCGTTCGATAATATATTGAAAACACGCAAGGTAAACTTGCCGATATTGGGTGGCACATTAGGGGTCTTATTTTTATTGCTCAATTATCCATACTTTTCAGAGGTTGGAGATATTGTAGATTCTGCTGTTTTGACATTTGTGTGCTTCATGCTTCTGGTTTATGCTGCACTTTTGTTTGCCATCGGTCGCAATGGTACGCCTGCTTATTTGCCTTATGTTTTTCTGTTGGCCCTATGTTTCGAGGTCGTTTACTTATCGGGTATTTCGGTAAATGATAGAGAGCCTGTAACTGTCGAAGAGCTTAATCAGCGTGTGGGTTACAATGATTTTACTACAGACGCTCTTGCTTATATTGAAAAAAATGACCGGTCATTTTATCGTATAGACAAGAGTTATGCATCATCTCCAGCTATGCACTATTCGCTCAACGATGCTCAGGCACAGGGGTATAATAGCACTAGTTCTTACAATCCTTTCAATCAGCTATATTTTATTAGATACCTGCAGTTAATGGGTTTATCAGATAAAAATAATGAACAAGACTCTCGATGGGCAAGGGGTTTGTCAGGTAGGCCCATATTAGAGTCGGCCAATAGGGTAAAGTACATGCTTGCCAAAAATGATGCAGTACCTATTTGGCGTGTTACTAGCGACTCTATTGCTCGTTTTGGTGATGTTACACTTTGGCGCAATAAATTTTTATTGCCTTTCGGTTTTGGATATCGATACTATATCAAAGAAAGTGTATTCAATACCGTTGGTATGACACAAAGAGACTTCATAGCGCTCAAGGCATGTGTGGTGGCAGATGAGGATGTGGCTAAACTAAATGGTTTACAAGAATTTAAGCTTCAAGATACGCTCAATCCCGCAGCTTTTAATTTGGATGTTTTTAAGCAACATGTGGACGAATTGGCTAAAGATAGTTTGGTGATAAGCTCCATGACTCAAACCGAAATAAAAGGAAAATACAATGCCACAGCGTCACAACTTGTTTATTTGTCTTTGCCTTACGACGGAGGATGGACACTTAAGGTAGATGGTAAAGACACAGAAAAACAAATTCTCTTTGCAGGTATGACGGGCATTTTTCTCACCCCCGGTCTGCACAATATAGAGTTGCAATATAGTCTTAGATATTTCAACTCTGGGTTATTATTGTCTGTAATAGGCTTGCTGGTTACTATTGCATTATGGTTTTTGATGGGCAGAAAGAAAACTAACAATACCGTTTCTACCAACGCCTAATGCTAATATTGCTATTTTTGACCAATGAAGTTTTCAGGAAGTTTGCTGCTGGTACTATTTTTTAGTGTTGCAGCAAGTGCGCAATATCAAAAGCCTAAGCCACCAGTTGCTAAGCAGTTGGCTGCAGAAAAAAAAGCAGCTGCTAAGGGAGATGTGGCAGCTATGGCTAGCTTGGGCACATACAGTTATTATGGCGTAGGTATGCCGCAAAATTATACTGTTGCCAGGCAGTGGTATACCAAAGCAGCAGATAAAAACGATGTCAACGCTATGTTGATGTTGGCTGATATTTATGGCGAAGGCGAGGGTGTAACAAAGGACTCTAAGCTAGCACTAGACTGGTATAAAAAAGCTGCTACCAATGGCAATGTTGATGCATCTTATGATATCGGGCTTATGTATGAAGAAGGTGATGGAGTTGCTGTCAACATGCAAGAGGCTGTGAAATGGTATCAACTGGCTGCACAAAAAGGTAATGTTGATGCTATGATGGCATTAGGTTTTTGCTTCATGGAAGGCGATGGTGTGCCAATGGATAAGAAACAAGGTTACGACTGGTTTCTTAAGGCGGTAAATGCAGGTGTGCCAGAGGCTATGAGATACCTTGGCGACTATTATGCACAGGCAGATATGGGTAATGATTGTTCACAGGCTGCTGATTGGTATATGAAAGCTGCTGATGCTGGCGATAGCTTGTCGCTAAAGGCTGCTGGCATCATAGCCTTAAAAGGAGATTGTTTAACGCTCGATAAAGAAAAAATAGCCACTTGGATGAAGGCTAAGGCTGATGCTAATAATGCAGAAGCTTGTTTCTATATGGGGGGCTTTTTTATAGAGGGTATTGGTGTGAAGAAAAGTGCGGGCAAAGGTATGGAGATGCTCATAAGAGATAGAGAATTGGGTCATTACACAGGATTCAAGCGCAACTTCTCTACCAACAATTTGTTTACTCTTTACAACTCTGGTACTCTTAATGAATCGCAGCAAAAAAGATTATTTGATTGGTTCCAAACCATGGCACTTTCTAGTAACGATGATGAAATGATGGCGGTAGTAGCCAATATCTACATCAACAAAGAAAATGCTGCTGGTAACGATTATAGAGCTGGACTGGATTGGGCAATGAAGTCGGCAGAAAAAGGTAACCCAGGAGGCTGTTTTTGGGTAGGTTTTATATACTCAAAAGGTTTGGGCGATATCAAAAAAGATGACATTAAGGCGTTTAGCTGGTTGCTCAAAGCTGCGCAAAAAGGAGATAAGGATGCCATGCGTATGGTAAGTGCTTGTTATGAAAAAGGTACTGGCACTGCAAAAAATCCTGCTAAAGCCGCACATTGGAAGGCAAAGGCTGAACTAGAAACACAAGAATAATTAACCTGATAAACACTATTAAAAGTTATGAGAAAATCGATCAGTCTGCTACTATTATTGATAGTAGCTACAAGGCTCAGTGCCAAAAAGTTGGACGTGTATTTTATTGGTAATAGTTACACGCACACCAACTCTATGCCCGACATGCTCAAAAGTTTTGCAGCAGCTAAGGGCGATACATTGTACTATGAGATGTCAGCACCAGGTGGCTTCACACTGCAAGGGCACTCTACCAGCGCCACAACTATTGCCGGCATTTACTCGCGTCCTTGGGATGTTGTTGTTATTCACGAGCAGAGCCAGCGTCCAGCATTCCCACCTGCTCAGGTAGCTACAGAAGTATATCCATATGCTGCCCGCCTAGATAGTTTTGTAAACGACAATGATACTTGCACCGAGGTGATGTTTATGATGACATGGGGCAGAAGAAACGGAGATGTGATGAATTGTCCTTCATATCCTGCTGTGTGTACTTATCACGGCATGCAGGGAAGACTTAGAGATAGTTACATGCAAATGGCTGTAGATAACAATGCCTCTGTTGCTCCTATGGGCACTGCTTGGAATATTGTAGTAGATAGTTTTCCAGCTATAGATCTTTATGTGTCAGATAGTTCTCATCCTTCTTTAGCTGGCTCTTATCTGCAGGCATGTGTTTTTTATGCGTCCTTATTTCACAAGCCAGCTTCTGGTTGCACTTATTTGGGAGGCGTGCCGCTTGCTACTGCTCAGATACTGCAGCGTATAGCCGATAAAGTTGTTTTGGACAGTCTGGATTTTTGGCAGCAACATGGTCGTTTGCCGTATAGTGGTTTTACTCGTGTAGCTATTGGCGCCAATAGTTTTTCTTTTACTAACTCATCTGCTCGTGCCAATAGTTACTTGTGGACGTTCGGAGATGGTAGTACTGATACTGCAACCAACCCTAGCCATACATACACTGCTACAGGCACATTCACAGTTACCTTGTCGGCTACCAATAGTTGCTTTACTGATGTTTTTACAGATACTGTTCGCATTGCTCCTGTAGGTGTGCAGTCGGTAGTTGTTTCACCTTCACTTGTTATCAAAAGTTTGCCTGGGGGTAGGGTAGTTATAGAGCCAGAAAAAGAGGGTGTCATAACTGCTATTGCATTGTCCGATCTTAATGGTAGAATTATAGCAAAGTCGACATCTGGCAAATTGCTGGAAGTACATTTACCGCCTTCTATATACATATGCGAGGCTACTACCAATGATGGTAATACAATCAGGCTTAAGGTACTAGTACAATAAGATAGTTTATAGATTTTAATGATGGGGTAGTATGCGCAATGCGTACTGCCCCATTTCTTTTCAGCCCCACCTCTATCTTTGCAATATGGCAAATAGATTAGCACACGAGCAGAGCCCATACCTCTTGCAGCATGCACACAATCCAGTTGATTGGTATCCTTGGGGAGACGAAGCCTTCGATAAGGCAAAAAGAGAGCATAAGCCTGTAATAGTAAGTATAGGTTATGCGGCTTGCCATTGGTGTCATGTTATGGAGCGGGAAAGCTTTGAAGATGCAGCCACAGCAGCATACATGAACGAACATTTTGTTTGTGTAAAAGTAGATAGAGAAGAGCATCCTGATGTAGACCATATGTATATGGATGCTGTGCAGGCTATATCTGGTTCTGGTGGTTGGCCGCTCAATGTCTTTGCCACTGCCGAAAGAGTGCCATTCTATGGCGGCACCTATTTCCCTCCTCGCCCTGCATATAGTCGTCCATCTTGGCTACAGGTAATGCAGCGCATGATAGAGATATGGACCAATAGGCATGATGAAGTGAAACTTCAGGCAGATCAAATGGTCAATCATTTGAGGCAGGCATCTATGAGAGCCACAGCACAGGGCGAGTTGCAGGTAGACACTAACTATTGTAACAAGGTAGCTGAAACCCTACTTACAATGGCCGATAAAGAATGGGGAGGGTTTGGCAATGCTCCCAAGTTTCCGGGTACAATGGCAATATCTTACCTCTTAGATCATTATACTATCACAGGTAATGAGCAGTCATTAGCGCAAGCGCTACGCAGTCTAGATGCAATGGTAGAAGGTGGTATTTACGATCAGGTAGGTGGCGGATTTGCACGATACGCTACTGATAGGGAGTGGCTTATCCCTCACTTCGAAAAAATGCTCTATGATAATGCATTGATAATTGGTAGTCTTGCCGATGCTTATACTGTAACTAAGAATGACAAGTATAAAGAAGTTATTGACCAAACAATAGCATTTGTAAACCGCGAACTTTCTAACGGTAAAGGAGGTTTTTACTGTGCACTAGATGCGGATAGCGAAGGCGTAGAAGGGAAGTTTTATACCTGGACTTGGGAGCAATGGCAGCAATATTCAGGCGATAGCAATGGCATTATTGCACGTTACTATGGAGTATCTGAACATGGTAATTGGGAGGAAACAAATATTCTGCATATTGCCATGCCCGCAGATAGAGTGGCATTAGAGGCAGATATGAGTATGGCTCAGTTTCAGCAAACACTTGCTCAGGTTAACGAACGTCTATTTCAAGCTAGATCAGCAAGAGTTCGTCCATTAACAGATGATAAATGTCTGCTCTCTTGGAATGCGTTGATGAATATTGCATTGATAAAGGCAGGTCAGGCATTAGCTAATCAAGCTTATATAGCTCAGGCAGAGCTGCATGCAGCTTGGATGTTGGGGGCCTACAGCACTGGTGGACAATTGTTGCATACTTGGAAAAATGGTGCTGCCAAAATACCGGCCAAACTCGATGATTATGCTTATTTAATAAAAGCACTTCTCTTATTGACAGCAGCCACTGGCAATACGCAATGGGCTACTACTGGCCGAACCTTATTGACAATTGTATTAGAAGATTTTGGGGCCGACGATGTGTATTTTTATTTCACCCCCGCAAGCCAAACGGACATTCCTGTTCGAAAAGTTGACCTTTATGATGGAGCCACACCTGCTCCAAATTCTGTAATGGCCTATAATTTAATGTGGTATGGTATGTGCTTCGAGGAGAGTCAATTGATATATAGAGCGCAGAAAATGCTGGCGGGAATGCAGCCTACAGTTGTGCGCTATGCCTACTCTTTTGCAGGCTGGGCGCAGTTATTGCAGCATTCTGCTATAGGTTGCAAAACCATAGTGGTAAGTGGGAAACAGATAGCACAAGCAATGGCTCAATTGTATGAAAGAGCCTTACCCAATACATTGATTATCGCTTGCAAAAAACAAATATCCGATTTGCCTGTCTTGGCGCAAAAATTTTTTAACGACGATTTGTATATATTTGTTTGCTCGGAGCAGTCTTGTGCTGCACCAGTAAGCAGCATTGCCGATGTTTTTTTATTACTACATCAGTAATAATGCTTAACACTAGAAAACTATACCTAATATTAACGCTGGTTGAGGCTAGAAAATTTAACAATTTTCACCCGAAACTTGCATTTTTAAAAAAAACTTTGAATATTGTGCTTCGGTTTTGTGTGAATGATAACAAGAAGCGTAATAAACTAGTTGCAAAAATTGCGAAAACAATAGACAGTAGTATGAAAAAAACTTCCCTGAAGGTCTCGGCTATTGCATTGCTGGCATTTGCTGCGAGCTGTGGTAATCCGAGCTCCAACGGTCAGCTTGTGGGTGATCAATCTCGTATGAATTACAAGCCACCAATGCCTATAGGCATGATGTATGTGCCTACAGGTTCATTCAAGATGGGTGCAAGCGACGAGGATATCCGTGGCCGTAACGACGCAACAATTCATACTGTTCAAGTTACTGGCTTCTACATGGATGCCACCGAAATATCTAACCAGGAGTACCGTCAGTTTACCAACTGGGTACGCGATTCAATAGCAAACACTATTTTGGGCAATTTCAAGGATAATCCTGATGGCTCTCAAAGAGTTGACTACAAACGCATCAACTGGGCTGATCCTGAATTGCAAGACCAATTAGCTTCTATGTATATCCCTGCTGAGCAATCAGGTTGGGGACGTAAAGAAATAGATGCTAAGAAATTAGTGTACACTTATCGCTCTTTCGATTATGCTGGTGCTGTTAAAAATCCAACAGAATCTCGTGATAAATTCGTTGTGCAACATGATATAGAAGCTTACCCTGATACTACAGTTTGGATGCGCCAATTTAACTATGCATTCAACGAGCCTATAGCTATGCAGTACTTCTGGTTCCCAGGTTTCAATAGATACCCAGTTGTAGGTGTAAACTGGACTCAGGCCAACGCATTCTGTCACTGGCGCACACAAATGTGGGCCGCTGAGCGCGAGAAAGCAAAACTGTATACAGAAGGTCGTTTCCGACTCCCTACAGAGCAAGAGTGGGAGTGGGCTGCACGCGGTGGTCGCAATCAGTCTCCGTACCCTTGGGGCGGTCCTTACATTATCAACAAAAAAGGTTGTTATTTGGCTAACTTCAAACCTCTACGTGGCAACTATGCTGCCGATGGTGGTCTGTATACTGTGCCAGTTGACAAGTATAATGCTAATGACTACGGTCTGAAAAACATGTCAGGTAACGTATCAGAATGGACAGCATCAGCTTATTTTGGCGGTTCATACAACCAAATGGCTGACTTCAACCCAACAGTAGGTTACGATACTAAAGATGGTGATGCACTGTACATGAGACGCAAAGTAGTTCGTGGTGGTAGTTGGAGAGATGTATCTTATTACTTGCAAGTAAGCACTAGAGATTACGAATTCCAAGACACTGCAAAAGCTTACATTGGTTTCCGTTGTGTATACCAACAAATTGTACCGGCGCTTAGCAATAGAAGACCAATGAGATAATAATACCAAACTGAAAAATTAATTACAAAAGAAACCTCTAAAAGCGAAGTCAAACAGCATTAACAATGAAGGCGATAACTTTATTTTTCGAATCCGACAAGGGTAAGTATTTTAAAAACCTAATAATTGGTCTTGGTGCATCTGTTGTACTACTGGGGGCACTCTTCAAAATCCAACACTGGCCAGGTGGTAGCATCATGCTTACTGTAGGTATGACTGTGGAAGTGTTTCTATTCGCATTGTTAGGTATACTTCCTCCTCACGCAGATTACTATTGGGAGCGTTTCTATCCAGATATTACAAAAAACCCACACCTAGATGCTGCTAAACACGGTAAAAAAGATGCACATGGTGCAAAAGAATCTTCTGTAAAATCTTTGGATAACATGATGGAAGACGCTAAGATAACTCCAGAAGTTATCAAACGTTTGGGAGACAATTTCCAAAAGTTTGGTCAAACAGTTGAGCAAATGAAGGATATCACTAACGTCACTACTGCTACTGGAAAATACACTCAAAGTGCTACAGAAGCAGCTGATGCGCTAGGTAAAATGAAAGATACTTTCGTTGGTGCTACTAAAACAATGGGTGCATTCAACGTTGCAGCCGATGATACTGCCAAGTTCCACGAACAAGTAAAAGTGCTATCTAAAAACTTGGGTAGTCTCAACCAAATTTATGAAGTAGAATTGACTGATGCTAACAACCATCTTAAAGCAATGAACAAGTTTTACAGCAACTTGGTAAATGCTTCTGATGCGATGGCTGCTAGCGCCAAAGACGCAGCAAGCACTAAAGATCAAATTGCTTTGCTTGCTAAGAACTTGGGTAGCCTCAACCAAATATATGGTAACATGCTTACTGCTATGCAGGGTCGCTAATACCAATTATAGACAGAATTTTTTTGGTTAATTCAGTTGTAAAAACAATTACTAACTACTAGTAAAAGATAAATAATGGCTATACCTAAAGAGCCGCGGCAGTTAATGATCAACCTGATGTATCTGGTGTTGACTGCATTGCTGGCCCTAAACGTTTCAAACGAAATTCTCAATGCCTTTAAGACATTGAGCGTGAGTATAGAAGCTTCCAACAAGTCTATCGAACAGAAGACTAATGAACTATACACTGCCATAAAGGAAAATGAAAAATTACCTGGACAGGCAGATAAAGTTCGCCCTTACAGAATCAAGGCTGATGAGGTTGTAAAACGTTCTGAAGAAATGATTAAGTATCTTAACGATTGGAAACGTAAGATAGTTATGGAAGCTGGTGGATATTCAGAGACAGACCCTACAATGCCTGACAAACCAGATAACATTGACGCAACTACTCTTCTTTTAGTTGAGAAAAAAGGCGGTGATGAATTGAAAAAGAAAATCATGGAAATGCGCCAGTTCTTCTTAGAGCAGGTGAAATCCAGTGATTCTGGTGCTATGTCAAGCGTGATGCCGTTGAAAATTAAACCAGCTATAAAGAATGATCACAATCCCAATGCAGATTGGGCTGTAGAAAACTTCGATCACATGCCATCAGTAGCCGCATTGGCTTTGTTTGCAAAATTCGAAAATGACGTTCGTTCTAGCCAAGCAATGGTAATCAATCGTCTTTTCGAAGAAGCTCACCTTGATGATATCAAATTCGATACTATTGCCGCTGTTGCAGTTGCTAACCAAAGCTATGCATTGGAAGGTGATAAAATTGAAGCATCTATCCTGTTAGCAGCGTTTAACAAAGCTAACAAACCAATAGTAACAGTTCAAGGTGGTGGTGGCTCTACTAAGCCTGCTGTTAATGGTGTTGTTCCTTGGGAAACAGTAGCTAAAGGCACAGGCCTGCAAACTGTTAGAGGTGTAATCAAATTAGAAACTGGTACTACTCCAATTGAGCGTCCTTGGAAATTTGAATACATGGTAGGGACTACTGGTGCCTCTATGCAGCTTGATAAAATGAACGTATTCTATATCGGAGTTGATAACCCTGTTACAGTCGCAGCTGCTGGTTACTCTGTAGAAGACGTATCTTTAGACATCCCAGGTGCTACAGTTAGAGATTCATCTCTGAAAGGTCACTATGTAATCAGAGTAGATAAAGCTGGTAAATTACAAGTGAGCATCAAAGCGAAAACTAAGGCTGGTGGTATTGCAACAGTGGGAGGAATGGAAGTACGTGTAAAACGTATTCCTGATCCAGTAGCAAAAGTAGGTGGTTCCACTGGTGGTTTTATGGAGGCAGCTAAATTCCGTATTCAAATTGCGCCAGCTGCAGTATTGGATGCATTCGATTTTGATGCAAAATTCAAAATCATTTCATTCGCATTCAGTATGTTGCCTAAGGGTAAAGATTATATGGGGCCTTTTAATGTAGAGAATAGAACCTTAGGTTGCAGATTTGGAGACAATACGAATATTAGAAAGGCAATGGAGATGGCTCGCCCTGGTGACAAAATCTTCATAGAAGAGATAAAAGCTGTTGGCCCAGATGGTACAACTAGAAAGCTTAACTCTATATTGTTAACTTTGAACTAATTTTAGAATATTTTTGAACTGGTAAATATGGGTAGTTTAAATTCAATTAAGGCACTTTTTGCAGCAGCAATGCTGGTAATGGGTGGTTCTTCTTTTGCACAAACTGGTGCAACTGACCCTGTTGTTCCGGGTGCTTCATCTGGTGTCAACAAAGACTGGTTGCCTTCTCGCACTGCAGATGGCGCATACGATCGCATCCCAAACAAAGATCGTTATCGTCAACCAATTCCTTGGCAATACATTCGCGAGTCAGATATACTTTGGAAAAAACGTATCTGGCGAGAAATAGACACTCGCGAGAAGCAAAACGTGGGCTTCAGATATGCTGGAGATGAGCATACTGGTGGTGGTATGTTTATAGAAATCTTGATTGATGCTATCAAGCGTGGCAAAATAGTAGCCTACAGCACTTTTGATGATCGTTTTACAACTGTTTTATCCAAAGAGCAATTAATGGAGCAAATAGCTGGTAAAAAAGATACTGAAGAAGTAGAAGATCCAATTACTGGTACTGTTACTTTAGTTGAAAAGGTTACTGACTTTAAGCCTTACGAGATAACCAAGTATCGTATCAAGGAAGATTGGATTTTCGATCGTAATCTTGGTCAAATGGTAGTACGTATAGTAGGTCTTGCTCCAGTTCGTGACCTATATGATGAAAACAATCAGTATAAAGGTTCACAAGCTATGTTCTGGTTATATTATCCAGATATTCGTGGTTTGTTAGCCAATTACGAAGTTGTTAATCCGGAAAATGATATGTTCCGCCCTACATGGGATGAATTCTTCGAAAGCCGTCATTTTGCTAGCCGTGTTACTAAAGTTAGTAATCCATATGGTACTATTATGGGTGGGTATGGTGAAGAGTTTAAAGAGAGACTCAGCCCAATGGAAACCCTTATGGAAGGTAAACGAGCAGCTGAAGAAATCTTCAACAAGGAACACGATATGTGGGTTTATTAATCCAAACTTAATCTTAAAAGTAAACCTCCGGTATAACCGGAGGTTTTTTTGTGCCATAGTTTGCTATCTTGCATCACCAAATTTTATTTTGATGTCCCAATCAAAACCTATACTTGAGGTTTGTTTGTCACCTGCCTTACTGCACCTCTATAATACTAAGGATACAATTGTTGTTATCATAGACATATTTAGGGCTACATCTACCATCACTGCTGCTTTGCACAATGGTGCCAAAGCTGTGATACCAGTTGCTTCCGTAGCAGATTGTATAGAAATCGGCAAAAATACCCCCAACAGCCTTACTGCTGGAGAACGTGATGGTAAAGTAGCCGAAGGTCTGCAATATGGTAACTCTCCATTGGAGTACCCTCAAAGTTTTATTGACGGCAAAGTTTTGGTTTTAACCACTACCAATGGCACTAGATTGCTGCACATGGTAAAAGACGCACATGAAATTGTTATAGGGTCATTTCTCAATTTAACTGCACTTTCTGACTATTTGATAGCTCAAGGCAAGAACGTACTTCTGGGTTGCGCATCTTGGAAAGACAAATTCAATTTAGAAGATACTTTATTTGCTGGGGCTATAGCAGCCCGATTAAAAAGTCAGTACGAAATAAACTGCGATGCTACGCGCGCAGCTTTACATTTACATAACACTTCTGGTGGGGCCAATTATATTGAGATGCTCAAAGATAGCTCTCACTATAATCGGCTCTCGGCTTTTGGTTTGCAGCACGATATGGAATATTGTGCTACTCCAGATTTGCACCCTGTTATACCAAGATACAATGGAAGAGAAATAGTTTTAGTATAAATGAAGTGTCAAATTACACCACCGCCTGCAGCTATTGTACCTAGTTGCAGGCTTTTCTTTTACGTAACTTTGCACAATTGCTAACAAGTCTATGGTATTGCTCGCCTATTATGCACGTTAGTTCAACAATTATTATATTTTATCAACCCACCCAATATGCGTTATTTATTAAGACTACTAGTCTGCTTACTATTGCCCATTAGTTCATTTGCAGCATTGCCACCTATCACCGGTATTAGAGTCATATGTACTGGTTCATTTGAAACACTATTCAATACAACACCCGGTGGTACATGGTCATCTAGCAATCCAAGCATAGCTACAGTTAGTTCTTCTGGAGGGGTTTATACTGGTGTTTCAGCGGGCACTGCCAATATTACTTACACTCTATTGCCCGATATAGAGGTAGTTACAGTAACAGTTAACCCTCTTCCATCTGCTATTTCAGGTTCTAGTAGTTTATGTGTGGGTGCATCTACCTCATTGGGTGTTACTCCCTCAGGTGGCACTTGGATTAGTTCGTCTACAGGTGTCGTTTCCGTTTCCCCTTCTACGGGTATTGTTACGGGTGTTTCTGTAGGCACTGCAATCATATCTTATGTTTCTACTTTAGGGTGTGCGCGCACTTTACCTGTTACCGTCAATCCTTTGCCATCTCCAATTACTGGTGTATCTACTTTATGTCTATCTGGCACTACTACCCTTACTAGCTCAGCTGGCGGTATATGGGCTAGTACTAATCCGGCTGTTGCTACAGTAAATGCTACTACTGGTTTAGTTACTGCAAACGGTGTAGGTGTTACTACCATTAGTTATGTCCTGTCTACAGGTTGTGCCAGAACGTTTAATGTTACAGTCAACACCACTCCTCCGGCAATTATTGGTGCAGGCACTGTTTGTGTTGGTGCCACTTCCACACTATCTACCTCAGCCACTGGTGGCACATGGTCATCTTCTACACCGTCTGTAGCTACTGTGGGCACATCGGGCGTAGTTAATGGTTTAGCACTTGGAACAGCTATCATTTCTCATACTTTGCCTGCTTGTGGCGCTGCCACTCGCACTGTTACGGTCAACTCTACCTGCACAGGCACACCTTTTATAGGGCCAATCACAGCTAGTTCTTTATTGGTCTGTTTAGGCACTCCAGTTGTGCTCAATTTACCCTCATACACATATACTTGTGGCAATATCATACAGTGGCAATTCTCTTCTGATGGCCTTTCTTGGAGCAACATCTCTGGTGCAGCTACAGTGCCATATGTTCATTACCCCACGGGTGCTTATTTTTATCGTGCTGCTATCACCTGCGCCACAGGTGGTAGCACTGCGTATTCTGGTCCTATTTTTGTCAATGTCAATTATGAGATAGGCACACACACCATCCTCCACACTCCAGATACAGCATGTGGTTCATCGCGCTTTTATGTAGCTGCTTGTGGCGTCTCTTCATCATTCAGTTTGGTTACTTTTTATGGCGATGGCACTAACGACACTACAGGTTTGATAACTACTGGTTCATTGAGCGATGTTTACCTCAATCATACATACGCTATGCCCGGCACATATACGCTTAGGCATATCTTGTTCAATGGTCCTTTTCCTGTAGATACTGTTAGCTATAGTTACACCTACAATTTTTGTCGCACCTTCTCCATGAGGTTCTATAATGATGTTAATTCCAATTGCACCTTCGATGCTGGAGACTTTCATAATGCTACTGCGGTCACTACTCGTGTGGACTCAGCTGGCATTCCTGTAGATACAATTGTTGCTACGGCTGGCTTCTACTATCGTGCCACTGGTCCGGTAGGCACAGTTTATGCTTTTCGTCCTATTGCTTACGATGGTGGAGCAATGGTTACATGTCCTTCAGCAGGAGTCTTATTCGATACCATCACTACATACGCCAATACATATGTAGACAAGTATTTTGGTCTTCGTTGCTCTTCCACTCCATACGATTTAAGGGTTGAAACATCCACTACCTCTGCTCGGAATTTACAACAACTAAACATCACTGTGCGAAATACTGGTTGTGGTCCAGCGCCAGCTGTGCTCACACTCAATCACAACCCTAAGTACGCTTATGGTGTCTTAGGTGCATATTCCTATCCAGCTCCTAGCACAGTTTCGGGTTCTATTCTTACCTGGAATCTAGGTACCATGGCTCCAGGCGCTATTTACAATATAAATCTTCGTTTGCAAAGACCATCTACATTATTGCCTTTAGGCGATACAGTGCTTACTACTATTTCAGTTTCGCCTACTACTGGCGATGCTAACCCGGTAAACAACACAAACGTGAAGCTGGATACTGTAAGAGCCTCTTACGACCCTAATGATTTGGCTGTTACTCCTTCTGGTTTCATTTTGCCATGCACGGAGCTTCAGTATCGTGTACGGTTCGAGAATATGGGCAACGACACAGCTCGCAACATACATGTTATAGATACACTTCCCGATTATCTCGATCCTTCATCTCTTAAGCCTATAGTTGCATCTCACAATCCTATGATTGTATCTGTAATCAACGATGGTGTAAGAAACATCGCTCGCTTCGATTTCCCCGGCATCAATTTGCCCGATACTTCGCATCGTGGTTTTGCAGATGGTATGTTTATTTTTAGCATCAAGGCCAACAGTACTGTGCCTGATGGTGTGGTCATCACAAATAGAGTAGGAATATTTTTTGACGACAATGAAGTTGTTATGACAAACGAAGTACATAATACTACAGGCCTCGGACCTATTACTGGGCCCGATGCGGTTTGTCTCACCCTTCCCGATACTTTGTTTAATAGTGTGCAGGGAGGAGCATGGTCTAGCAGCACGCCTGTTGTGGGCACAGTGTCTGTGCAGGGTATTGTTACTGGTATAGCAGCTGGTAGCACCATTATCAGCTACACATTGTCCAATACTTGTACCTCTCGCACTGTTACGCATGCTATATCTGTAGAGCCTATAGTTGCAGCCGCAGTTTCTGCTTATACTAGCTCTGGCGGCACTGTTTGTACTGGTAGCCCTGTTAGTTTTAGTGCTGTTCCTACTGCTGGAGGCTCCTCTCCTTCCTATGTTTGGTCGGTAAATGGTGTAGCAGTAGATACTGGTGTGGTTTTTTCTTATGCACCATTACATTCCGATGTGGTGGTTCTCTCTATGCTTAGTAGTGCCACATGTGCCATACCTGCCGCTGCCGCAGATACTACTATTATGTCTGTGTTGCCCACTGGTACGCCTACAGCCATTGTCAGTCCTACACCTGGCGATACATCTTGTGCAGGTGTTCCAGTTACTTATGTAGCTACTCCATTTATGGGGGGTAGCACACCGGTATACAATTGGTTTGTCAATAGTGTGAATGTAGGCTCTGGACTATCTTACACCTACGTGCCAAATGATGCTGATGTGGTGTATTGTCGCATGGCTAGCAACTATCTATGCCGTTTGGTCGATACTGTATCAAGTCCATCCATCACCATGCAGGTCGATTCGCTTTATGTTCCGTCTGTAGATATTGTAGCAGCACCAGGTTTGTTAGTAGCTGTAGGCGATGTGGTTACCTTCACTGCAGTAGTTTCAGGCGCAGGACCTTCGCCAAGGTATCAGTGGTATGTCAACGGCTTTGCTGTATCTGGTGCCACTAATGCGTCTTTTGCTTCAGCTACCCTTGCCGATTACGACTCTGTTACTTGCAATGTAATTGGTAGCGGTGTTTGTAGTATAGGTGCATTCGAGTCTGTTCGTATTTCTGTTTGGCCGGTTTCAGTTAGCGGTGTTAGTAGCACACAAGGCGTAGCTGTCTTCCCCAATCCTAATGTAGGTAGCATGAATATTATTGGAAAAGTAAGTTCGTATAGTAATGATGCCAAAATCGTAATCACAAACATTTTAGGACAAACTGTTTACACTCAGCCTGTAGATGTAAGTAATGGTGCCATAAATGCGCATGTCAATTTGCCTGCACACATACAGTCAGGCACTTACCTGCTTCGTTTATTCAGTGGCTCCAATAGCCAGTTGTTCAAATTTGTATTACAGCGCTAACAGTTCAATATAGCATATTACTTGAAGGGATGGCGCATGCTATCCCTTCGTTTTATTTAGGGTATTACCACTTATTTCACTACTATTATTCAGTAGTTTTGGCTATGGCTCCTATTTCGGTCAATGAGGCGACTGCCATTATACAAGCTACGGCACTCACATATGGTATAGATCATGTTTCTCTTAAAGAGGCATCGGGCAGGGTGCTAGCGCAAAATATTGTAGCATATCGTCCCTTCCCGCCCTTCAATAGAGCTATGATGGACGGTATCGCATTAAGGTACTCAGATATAGTTGATGGACAAACATCATTTATAATTACCGATGTGTTAGCAGCTGGGCAGCCACCTATGGCGCATGTGCCTCAAAACAAATGTATTGAAATTATGACAGGAGCTATGCTACCTGCCGATGTAGATACCGTCATAAGATACGAAGATATTACCGTAGCAGGTGGTGTAGCTACTGTTCTAGTGCCTCCTACTTCTTTGGGTCAGCATGTGCATCTACTTGGAGCCGATGTGCAAGCTGGAACTATCCTAGTTTCTTCAGGTACAATAATCAATAGTGCTATTATAGCAATAGCAGCTACCGAAGGTTACAGTTCTATTCAAGTTTATGCCCAGCCTAGTATACTTATAGTGGCCACAGGTTCGGAATTAGTGTCGATAGATGAAGAGCCTCAACCATGGCAAATTAGGATGTCTAATGGGTACACAATTCAGTCGTTACTGGCTCAGCATCAATTCAAGGCAGATATAGTGCATGTTCCTGATAATAAGCAACAACTCTTCAATCAGCTACAATCATTTATAAATATGTACGATGTTGTTGTGCTCACTGGTGGAGTGTCTATGGGTAAGCAAGATTATATACCAGCTATATTAGCAAGCCTAGGTGTAGTGCAGCACTTTCATAAAGTGAAGCAAAAGCCGGGTAAGCCGATTTGGTTTGGTACTCATGTTGGTAAACCTATTTTCGCCTTTCCTGGCAATCCTGTTTCCTGTTTCGTGTGTGTACTTCGTTATTTGCTTCCATGGCTACACAAAGCCACAGGCCTGCCTCAAATGCCACAGCCTTTTGCAGCTATCTCTACCGATATTAATTTTACTCCTGCCTTGCAATATTTTGTGCCTGCTAGGGTAGTAAATCAACTTGGTTCGCTCATTGCCACACCATTTTTAGGTAATGGGTCTGGCGATTTTGCAAATCTCACAAATGCCAATGCCTTTATTGAGCTACCCGAAGAGCAAAGTAACTTTAGTGCAGGTACAGTGTACCCAGTATGGTTTTATTAGTCAAATAGTAGATTCTTTAGATTATGTCAAGTTTTACACACGTAGATGGAGCTGGTAAGGCTACGATGGTCGATGTAAGTGCCAAGTCGGCTACATTAAGAGTAGCTCAGGCAAGGGCAATTATAAATTTGCCTCAAGAGGTCATGTCATTGCTGCAAAACGGTGAAATTGCCGCCCCCAAAGGTGCAGTGTTCCAAACAGCAATTATTGCAGGCATAATGGCGGCCAAAAAAACTGGGGACCTAATACCTTTATGCCATCCATTAGGCTTAGACGATTGCAACATAAATATATCCGTCAACAACCAAAATAAAGTTGTCATTTTATGCACAGCACGCATTACCGCACGCACTGGTATAGAGATGGAAGCTATGGTTGGTGCATCTATTGCTGCATTGACAATTTACGATATGTGCAAAGGTGTAAGCCCCAATATAGTAATTGAAGAAACTAGATTGATTTCTAAAACAGGTGGTAAAAAAGACTTTATACATCATGAATAGTAGAGTGCCATTAATTGGATTAGTGCTGGCTGGTGGCAGAGGCAGCCGTATGGGGCAAGATAAAGGGCTGATAACGTGGCATAATAAACCACATAGATATCATTTAGCCGATTTAATACTACCATTTTGCCAAGATGTCTTTATTTCTTGCCGTGCAAGTCAGTTGGCTAACATGGATTCAAATTACCAAACTATCGTAGACTTAGATGAAGATGCAGGTCCAGTTGCAGCTATGCTCAATGCGTTACAAACTCATCCAGATAATGCATTATTGGTAGTTGCATGCGATCTACCTCTTGTAACATCCTCCACCATACAGCATTTGGTCGATGCTCGTCACATCGATTCATACGCTACTACTTATGCTAGCCCAGTAGATGGCCTGCCCGAACCAATGCTAGCTATTTGGGAGCCGCAAATGCTACCAGTTCTAAAAGCTCATTTCCTAGAAGGGCGTCGTTGTGCCAGAAAAGCACTCTTGAGAATTGAAGATAAATTGAATTTAGTTCAATCTAAAAAACCTGAAGAACTCATTAATGCCAATGCCCCCGTTGATGCTGAATTAGTAAAACAATTATTAAAACATGATGCAAATACCTGAAACGTTAAAAAACCTTAAAAAGCAACATCATTTTTTCGATACCAGACCCAACCATGACAATACAATTGCTGTCTTTTAGTATAGTATCCACCCAAAATGGCGATACTTTAGGAAAAAATTTAGCGGATTTGCATTTTTTGGTATTATTTAACTACTTTTAAATCTTTCTGTCTTAATTCAGACCTAGAATTTATTAATACGGGCTAAACACCTTTAAGTATGAAGAAAACGTACTTCTCTTTATTCTTTGCCGCATTCCTTTTGTGTGGTGCATTGAGCTCCTTGGCTCAGATGGTAGGTACCAACTGTTATTTGCAGGGTAGGTATTTGGAAATTGGCATGTGCCCTAATGGCGCATTTGGTACTTGTAACCCTCAAGGTGCCATCCCTGCTGGTTATCATCCGCATACAGGGGCTACTCCTGGTCCTAGTGGAACCAATCTTGCCGAAGTCTATGATTGGGGTAAAGATGGCTGGGCTGTAGGTACTCCTCCATTTATGGGAGATTATACCTATCCAGGTTCTCCTTTCGAAGGCTGGGAGCTGCAAATTGGTGCAGGTCGCGTACAAGCTTTCCAAGGTTGTGCTGGTCCAATGACTCCCGCAGGAGGTATGACTATGGCTGGTTCACACACTGGTTATACCAATATAGGCGGTAGTGCTCGTGGTATATGGACTGGCACAGGAAATATGGCTGGTGCTACACTTGCTATTCGTCAAGAAACAAGAGTAGACACACTTGGTTCTGCAGTTATTGTTACTTGTGTGCTCCGCAATACAGGTGCTATTGTTGCACCAAATGTTTATTATTTACGTTCTTGCGATCCGGACAATGCTCAAACTTGGAGTTCCTTAGGTGGAGGCTTCCCAACAGTAAATCGTATAGTGCATCAGAATGAAGATGCACGTCATCGCGTATTGGTTAAATCTTACGACCAGTCCTTAACAGAACCTAAGTCTTACATGGGGCTCGGAACAAAAGATTGCCGTGCTAAATGTTTTATCTATAATGCTTGGTGGTTAAGTTCAACAGTAGATCTAGCTACAGTTTGGAATCAAACTTATGGTGCAGCAGGTTCTACAGTACAGTATACTCTTGGCGCATGTTTGCCTACTAGTTGTACTCCTCAGGATATTGCCATTGGACTTGTGTATAATATAGGTAACATCGCCCCTGGAGATAGTGCTGTTGTATCTTATGCCTATATTTTCGACGGTGATATGGGCATTGACGGCGCATTCCCAGATCCTCAATTGGCACTTAACGGCAACCCTCGCCCCGTTACACCTCATCCAGCTCCTACATACGATACGTTTGATGTGTGTGCTGTTCCAGGTATGACTTCTCTAAATGTGGACATCCTTAACGTTGAAGATAGAGCTTGGACTTGGAGTCGTTGGACTTGGGCTCCTAGCTTAGGCTTGGCTACTACCACTGGTGCACACAATGTTATTACTACAACAGCTCTTCCTCCCATCATTACTTATACCATCACTGGTACTGATAGTGCTATTGGTATGACATCATGTCTTAATAAAGTATTCTACCTAACACTCATTACTTGTAATGGAGCAGAAGCAAACAGCCCTTGTGTAGGAGATACACTTTGGGTAAATGCTCCTGGTGATTCTACAGGTGCCACTTATCAATGGTATGGTCCAGCACCTTCTACATCAGTCTTTGCTACCACACAGCGTGCATTTATTTATCCTACTACAGCTGCTAATGCAGGTACATACAGTGTAATAAAAACTGTAGCTGGTGTGCCAGATACTTCAGTTACTATTGTTACCATGAGGCACAAACCTACAGTGTGGGCATCTACAAATGCACCATTATGTATAGGCTCCTCTACTCCTCTATTACTGAACGCAGTTTGCGACTCCGCCACTGTAACATATAGTTGGACGGCTACTCCTTCTCCGTTTACTTCCTCATTAGCAAATCCATCTATTCCTGGATTTAGCTTTGCCGATACTGGTATTTATAGAGTAATTGTTTCCACGGTATTTGGTTGTAAAGATACCGCTGAGGTACAAGTGGGAGTCTCTCCAGTACCACCAGCTCCTATTGTTACGGGCCCACCTACTTATTGTCAAAATGATCCATTCGTTCCTTTTACAGTTTCTGGTTTGGCTCCTGGTGCCTCAGTTCTTTGGTATCCAACAATGGTAGGTGGCGTAGGTTCTATCACCCCTCCTACTGTTAATACATCGGTTCCTGGCACTTACTACTTCTACTTTAGTCAAAAAGTAGGTAGTTGTGAAGGCCCCCGCGATTCTATAAGTGTACGTGTAAATCCAATCCCTGCTCCTATCGTTGGTCCAGCTGGTGTTTGTCAGAATTTCAACATCACACTCACTGACGCTACTCCTGGTGGTGTATGGTCTTCAAGTGCACCTGGTATAGCTAGCATCAACTCTTCTACTGGTGTCGTTACTGGTGTCGCAGGTGGTACTGCTAATATTACATACATATTAACAGCTACGGGTTGTCGCATAACTCGTCCTGTTACTATATATCCAAAACCAGCACCTCCAACAGTTACTCCTATACCTCTATGTCAATACAAGCCTGCCGCTGCACTTACCGCAGTTGGTACAAGCATCACTTGGTATGGACTAGGTGTTACAGTAGGTACTCCAGTTGCCCCTATACCAAACACAGATACAGTGCCAGGTATATACAACTATTACCTTACACAGACATCTTCATTCGGTTGTGTGTCAGATAGTGCTATATATCCATTACGTATCAAAGCTGAACCTGCCGCTCCTACTGTTGCCGATCTAGAATATTGTCAAGGTACTACTGCTGGTCCGCTAACAGCTACAGGTACTTCGCTCACATGGTATTCTACAGCTACAAGCACTCCAGGCACTACAGCGCCTACTGTGCCTAGCACTACGTACCCTGGCACTAACTCTTATTATGTAACCCAAACAGTTGAAGGCTGCGAAAGTCCTCGCTCTGCAATTAATGTTACCGTATTAGTGAAACCAGATTTCGAAATTGATCCAAACAGATTGTGGGCTTGTCAAGGCGACACTATTGGTTTAAATTATGACGGCCCTGCTTATCCAGGTATGGCTTATCGTTGGGATTTACCTTTCGGTGCATCTTTCACAAATGGTACTACAGGTGCTAGTGAGAATATCATTGCACGCTTCGATTCAGTAAATGGTCAGCATGCTGTTTATCTAACAGTTAGCTCTCACGATGGCAAATGCTTTACTACAGACTCTGTTTTGATAAAAGTAATACCAGTGCCTAATACAAATCCATATATCAAACCAGATCTGTGTCTTGGCGATACAATGACACTTGCATTAGATAGTCGCTCATGGGAAGCATATAAATTCTTGTGGACAGTTGATGGCATACCAATGAATGCCTCTCCAGCACTCAATATCATCTCTGCTAATTCTAATTCTGGTGGTCCTTACATCATAAGTTGGGTAGACACAGGTCTGCATATAGTAACTGTAAAAGCATTTACTACAGAAGGTTGTCCTGCATTCCCATCTTCAGATACAGTTCGTGTTCATGCTAATCCTGTTTCAGATTTCAACATCCTACAGATTCCTGGTAAATTCTGTATCGATGACAGTGTGATGTTCGGTGCAGTGAATAAAGACTATGGCAACTCATACAAATGGGAACCAGAGCATTCATTTGCCAACATGAACAAACCTGAAATTTGGGGTAGAGTAGAGCAGCTGAAAGCAGTTATCACACTTACAGTTACTGATCCATTCGGTTGTAAATCTACTTCTCGCAGATTCTTAACTCCTGACGAATGCTGTAAGGTAACAATGCCAAACGCATTTACTCCTAATGGAGATGGTAAGAACGATTTCTTCCGTCCAATGTTTGATGGCTTCCGCAGATTCCACATCTTCCGCATCAGCAACCGTTGGGGACAAACAGTCTTCGAAAGCACAAACAACAACCCTGCTTGGGATGGCGTTTACAACGGTGTTCCTCAAGACATGGGTACTTACTTCTACTACATTAAGTATGATTGTGGTGGAAAGACAGTAGAAGAAAAAGGTGACATCACTCTTGTTCGATAGTCAACAACTAGTATAAACAGAACAGCCATCGGTCATCCGATGGCTGTTCTGTTTTAGCTAAATCTAATTACTGAAATGAATAGCTATTGATGTATCTCATCTTTGTTTCGTACTTATCACTTTTTATCTGCATGTACTCATAAAACGTAGTATCATCAGCAAGCTGAAAACCAATAATATAGTCATACTGTGCTTTCCGTTTCAATATTGGAGTCACTTGTTCTATACCTTTAGGCATAGTCATTTTCCCTTTAGCTTCATTTGGTCCAAAGTTGCACACTATGTCATATACACCTTGAGCAACCATACTATCAGCCACTAGTTTCACCGTCATTACATAGTTGTTCAGGTTATCCTCTGTTATCTTTTCTGTTGCCGAGTCTATAACAGTACCTGGCTTAGGTATCTCAACTTGTATGTTCTTTGTATTATTGCCATTCTTATCATTACAGCTAGCGGATATCATACTACCGATAGTTATAAATACAATCGATGCTGCGTGTATCATCTTCATATAGTTGTCTTATTTTAACTGCTAGCAAATATCGTAGTTTCGCAACATGAATTACCTAGGTCATGCTTTCCTCTCGCTTAATAATGCTGATATCACTACAGGAAATCTAATAGGCGACCATGTAAAAGGTATGCTCGCCCTTCAGCATTATCCCGATGGTATAAGAAGGGGAATACTCTTGCACCGCTTTATAGATTCATACGTCGATAGCCACCCTTCTGTCGCTCGTGCTAAATTGTTGTTTCGTCAAGATTATGGTCTTTATGCTGGTGCTATACTAGATACTCTTTTCGATCATTTTTTGGCCAACGATCCTAGATACTTCCCTTCTGATATAGATTTGAAGACTTTTACTCATCAGGTATATCTTTCTGTCGAATCCAACAATCAATACCTCCCTGCGCCATTTGCAGCATACTTTCAGCACATGAAAGAGCGCAACTGGTTATTCGGTTATAAAAGTCTGCTAGGTATGCAGCGAGCTCTGACAGGCTTACATCGCAGAGCACGCCATATGCCCGACCCTTCTCAGGCATATACCATTTTTGTGTCTAGTTACTACCAACTCAATCAATGTTATTTTGAGTTTATTGATGACTTACAAAAAAAAGTTAGTACTAAAGTCGCATCTATATAGAAATAAGTTAGCGTTTCAATACTTTCATCTTGCATCAATGTGGATTAATATTTTAGCCTTTTTGGCTCACCATAAACATTGGTTCTATTATCTTCGCATTGATTTCTTTACTGCGTTTCTGCAACATTATTAATTACCTGTTTATTAAGCTATGACTAGAGCTGTTCCGTCTTTTTTGGGTGTTTTCTCATTGTCTTTAGCAATGATGGCGTGCAATTCCAATCAGCCGGCTTCTGCTAAGTCAGGTGGATTCGATGCTATCCCTGCTAAACCCGTTAATGCAACAATCATTTACGATACCCTTTCCGATAATAATCGCAGCATCATTGCTCAGCTAGATAAATATTACCAAGCTCAGGTTCGTGCTGGTTTCAATGGTGCAGTGCTAGTAGGGTATAAAGGCAAGGTGATTTATGAACGCTATTTTGGCTACAGCAATAAGGAGAGTAAGATACCTATGTCGCCTTTAGCTTCTATCCAATTAGCTTCTATCTCCAAGACATTTACTGGGGCTGCTATTCTATACCTAAACGAAAACAAAAAGATTAATCTAGACTATCCAGTTCAGCAATATTTAAAAGAGTTCCCTTATCCGGGTATCACCATTCGTATGTTGTTAAGCCACAGATCGGGCTTGCCCGATTATACTAAGTGGGTGCCCGTATACAATAAAGATACACGCACACCTATTACCAATCAGCAGGTGGTTACACTCATGGCCAGGCATAAACCTCGTCTGGAGGCCAGGCCTGACCGAAATTTTAAGTATTGTAACACCAATTATGCAATATTGGCACGTATTATCGAGGTAGTATCAGAGCTCAGTTATGCTGATTTCATGCGTACCTATATTTTTGCACCACTAGGTATGAACAGTACATTTGTTTACGAGCCATGGAATGGTTTCCCTTCTCAAGCCGCAGTAAGCTATAAATACAATTGGGTACGTGAGCCCGATATGTTTGCCGACGGAGTAACAGGTGATAAAGGTATTCACAGCACAGTACAAGACATGTTTCGATGGGATCAGTCTTTTTACAATAGAACCCTGCTATCCAATGAGTCGATAGAGTTATCTTACGGTCCTTGCTCATTCGAGCGTCCAGGTATTAAGAACTATGGCCTTGGTTGGCGCATGTTATGCTATCCCAACGGCAATAAGGTTATTTATCATAATGGTTGGTGGCACGGCAATAATACCTCTTTTTATAGGCTGATAAAAGAAAATATGACCATCATCGTTCTTGGCAATAAGTTCAATAAAAACATTTATAGGCAAGCGCCAGTTATTTACCAAATAGTAAAAGGAGTAGAAGTAAAAGGCTTTGATGATGAAGCCTAATTTTTAATTGCTTTTAAAATACAATCTTTAACAATTCACCTGTAGCTACATACAAACAACTTTACGCATTATGCTATTATAAATAATGAACCCCAACCATTTGGTCGGGGTTTATTGTTTATAATACTTGTTCTGTATCAATTAGTTCGATGAATCATCATCAGTTGAGGTTTTGTCTTCAAATTTGTCAAACTCAAACATCAAAGTGAAACGAAGTGTGTTTGACAATGGATTACGTGTAATACCAGAACCTTGAGGCACCAAGTATGATGCATTCAATTGAAATACGTTGTACTTCACACCCAAACCGCAAGTCAGATATTGGCGGTCACCGTTAGTAGCATCTTCGTAATAGTAACCAGCACGGAAGGCTATTGTGTTATTATACCAATACTCAGCACCCAATGCAGCAGTTATTTGCTTCAGTTGGTCTCCTGTTTGGAAGGAGTTGAAAACGCCTCTTACTACACCTACAGTAGTGTCATTGCCAGTATACTGCAATGCAGGTACCAGTAATTTGTTGAGGTCTAGTGCAAAAGTGATTTTGTTATACTGATCAAACTGAGAAGTATATGCCACACCAACACCTAGGTTTGATGGTATAAAATCACGACGAGTTTCGTTGTAAGATATTTTAGAACCAAGGTTGCTGATTACTGCACCAAAGCTAAAATTATTGATGTGCTCTTCGTTCTTCTCAAAAGACTTAGTATAATAAACTCCAAGGTCGGCTGCCACTGCATTGCCTGGTTTCTGATCGTTACCAGCCGCCACAGTAGCAACGCCAGTTGCTAAAGAAGAGTGTATGTAACGCATACTCAAACCTGTAGACAAATAAGGAGATAACTTACGAGAATAACCGAGGTCAAACGAGTATTCGCGTGGCAAACCAGTGCCAGTTGATGCACCAAATTCATTGGTCCAGTTTACACTGCCTAGCGAGAAGTAGCGCATAGATGCACTTATCGCTTGCTCTTGTTCCTTGCCAAACTTGCCATATCCCGAAAGATATGCCATAAAGATGTCTGGTACCAAATCTTTCAGCCATGGTGTGTAAGTAGCTGATATTCCGTATGTTTTCTCGGTGAAAGGAATCTTGCCTACGTTCCAGTATTGTGCATTACAATCGGGTGCCACCGCTATGCCTGCATCTCCCATTGCACCAGCACGGGCATCAGGAGATATACGCAAAAATGGTACTGCAGTTGTAACGAAATTCTTACTGGTCCCGTTAATGTTTGCTGTCGACTGTGCGAAAGAAGAGGTAACTCCCGCAAGCATAGCAAGTCCTACTAAAGCAAAGCGTTTTGCCATCGTGTTATTATTAGATCTATTTAGTATCGTGCAAAAATATTTCTTTTTAACCATATCGTCAACATTATTTCACCCTTATTTACCTATTAACGTGCAATTACCAACTTTTGGTATGCAGTAGATTTGTACCCTGTTTGGGTGGCTATAGATAGTCGGTAAACATACATGCCAGATGGTAGTCTAATGCCGTTGTTGTCAGTGCCATCCCAGCTAATCTCCGCAGTACGACTGCCTGTAGGTGTAAAAGTCTCTTTTATCGTCCTCACTATCGCTCCCGACAAATTACTTACTGCAATTTCTACATCCATAGTCACATCCGGATGGTTGTGCTCAAAAACAAAGCGAGTATCATTACCAAACGGGTTAGGGTAGTTCATTAGGTTCTCTATGGCCATTATTTTGCCATCTATCACCACAAAATCAACGCTTCCTTCGCCTACATTATTGTTCACATCCCAGGCCTGTACT
>CALRKH020000029.1:0-32514 GCA_943367855.1 Asaia bogorensis
AGTACCAAATATTGAGAGGCGCGTGGGCCTGCTCCGTATGCCAGGTATTGATTGGCGGCTGGGGCTACATTGCTGGTGCCGGGGCGTGTTTTCTGAACTAGGCGCACTGCATATTCTAGTACATTGTCTGGAACGGGTACGCGACGGACTAACTGCTGAAAGGCTAGGATCTCTTCGCCGGTCATTACTTTGTCGAGGTCGGGGGTGCGGGCGCCAGTGGTGTTGCGAACGATGGTAACCTCATCTTCGAAGTTGGGATAGTCTAGTGTAACCATGAACATGAAGCGGTCTAGCTGGGCCTCGGGTAGGGGGTAGGTGCCTTCTTGCTCTATAGGGTTTTGGGTGGCTAGCACAAAGAATGGTGATGGTAACTTGTAGAGTGTGCCACCTGCGGTAACGTTGCGCTCTTGCATAGCCTCTAGTAGGGCACTCTGTGTTTTGGGTGGGGTACGGTTTATTTCATCGGCGAGGATGATGTTGGCAAAGATGGGGCCTTTGATGAACTGGAAGGCTCGCTGCTCATTGAGTATCTCGGCACCAACTATATCGGATGGCATAAGATCGGGGGTGAACTGTATGCGCTTGTAGGAGAGGTCTAATACATCAGACAGGGTTTTGACCAATAGGGTTTTGGCGAGGCCGGGCACACCCATAAGCAGGCTGTGACCGTTGCAGAGTATGGCAATGATGAGTTTTTCTACTACGTCTTCTTGCCCTACTATTACTTTGGCTATACTTTTTCTTATTTCGGCGGTCTTGGCCTTGAGTGCGTCTGCGGCTTCTATATCTGTAGCGTAATGCATTTTTATGTTATTGCTTTTATAGTTGGTGGCTGGTGGTGGCCAGCTATTTTGGGGTTGGTGATTACCAAACGTGAAAGTTCTATTATTTTGTGTAAACAAACAAAACTTTGTAAGGTGGATATAACTATTAAGGAGGCGCAGCAGCGGATAGATGATTGGATACAAACGGTGGGTGTGCGTTACTTTGGCGAGCTGACGAACCTGGGTATACTGATGGAGGAGGTGGGGGAGCTCTCGCGGCTGATGGTGCGGACGTATGGGGAACAGTCTTTTAAAGAAAGTGATAAGGGGAAGGACCTGGGTGATGAGATGGCTGATGTGCTGTGGGTGCTGATGTGCCTGGCCAACCAAACTGGTGTGGACCTGACGGCTGCGCTGGAGCGCAACTTTGAGAAGAAGAATGTGCGGGACGCTAACCGGCATAGGGATAACGAGAAGCTGAGATAGTGAGGTTTTTTGCGCAGTTTTCATTTTTGTGGTGGTGGGGCTAAGTGGTTGATAATCAATGGGTTGTGGGGTGAAGGAGTAGTGTTTTTGCGCACTTTTTGCTAGCCTTGGCCGCTACTTTTTGCGCATTGGTTTTTTTTAGTGTGAGTAGGTGTGCTGCTATGGATGGAGCGTGAATAGATGGCAGATATGTGGTAGGCGTGCTGCATGGTTGGTTTGGGTGGAGATTGTAATGTAGTGGTTGCTGGTGCTGGTGTGCGTGCGAATGTAGGTTGGAATTTTTAGGGGTTGAAATTGGGTTTTGAGGATAGTACACTTATCTGTGCAGCAGAGTACAGTAATCTGTGCAGGGCTATACAGATAGGTGTAGTAAGTTAATACAGTTTTGAGGGTGTTTTAGTGAGGTGGTATGGGTGGAAATGCTTTCTGGGCTTGGTTTATGCAAAAATGTGCTTATGTGGTGCAAGTGTATTAAGCTGAACAATTGTTGCTGAACAGATGTGGTAGGTGGTGGAGCGGAATATATTAGGTGATATTTGTGGGTGAGAGCGGGCGTGGCGCGCTACTTTTCTACAATAGGATTGTTATAAACAGATCAGATCTATTCTTAGATTTGTATAGACTAGGTATAAATATGGCACTACGGAAATTGATGTTTTGAGCAAGGGAGACTGTTCCCTGCACGAGCTTGTTGGTCAGAAAATAAGACCAACAAGGGCGGTAGAAGGTAAATTCGAATTCGCCTAATAGCCTAGAATCACTTACAAATAGAATTCATAGCTCCCCATAAAACTCGAACCCACAATAAGCATACATAGCATAGGGTAAGGGGGTGTAAAAATAGGCTCCTGACTGTATGCTGATGCATAGGTGCCAGGAGCCTGAAAATGGGATATTGTTGGATGGGGTGCTTATGCTGTAGGGTAGTCGGTGAAGCCTACTGCATCGGGTGTGTAGAAGGTGTTAGGGTCGGGTTGGGCTAGCTCCAGATTGTGCTGGAAGCGGTTTACTAAATCGGGATTGGCAATGTAGGCTGAGCCAAAAGATACCATGTCGGCTTCGTTGTTGGCTAGTAGTTGGTTGGCTCTTTGCTGGGTGTAGCCTGCGTTGCGTATGAGTGTGTTGGCAAAGTTTGCTCTTATGTCTTGTAATAGTTTTACGCCTTCGGCTGTGGCCAGGGCTGCATAGTCTACCAGATGCAGGTAGGCAATGTTTAGCTTGCTGAGCTCTGTGGCCAGGTATGTGTATGTGGCTGCTATTTCGGCATACAGCGGCATGCTGTTGTATTGGTTGTAGGGCGATAGACGCACACCTACTTTATCGAATCCGATAGCTTTGCCTACCTGCTCTACGGTGGTCAGGAGGAATTTGGCTCTGTTTTCTATAGAGCCGCCATATTCATCGGTACGGAGGTTGGTGGCACTGTTCAGAAATTGTTCTATCAGGTAGCCGTTGGCGCCATGTAGTTCCACTCCGTCGAAGCCTGCTGCAATAGCGTTTTGAGCGGCAGCTACAAACTCTTGTATTGTTTGTGCCACTTCTTCGGTAGTCATTTCTTTGGGCACTTCTGTTTTCTGCATGCCTTGTGTGTCTGTCCACATATCGGCATTGGCACTTATGGCAGATGGGGCTAGTAGTGTAGCGCCGGGTATCATATTGGCACTGTGGCCCACGCGGCCCACGTGCATGAGCTGTGTGAAGAATGCTGTGCCTTCGGTTTTTGCTTTGGTAGTTACTTCTTTCCAGGCGGCTATTTGCTGTGGGGTAAAGATGCCTGGGGTGCGTGCATAGCCTATGCCATTGGCGCTGGGGGCGTTGCCCTCTGTAATGAGCAATCCTGCGTTGTTTCTTTGGGTGTAGTAGGTGGCTATTAAGTCGTTGGGCAGGTTGGCTATGGCTCTGCAACGGGTCATAGGTGCCATTGCTACTCTATTCTTTAGTGATAATCCGCCTTTTTGCAAAGGGCTTAGTATGCTCTGATTTGTGCTCATGTTAGTTTGATTTTTTCTATTGAATGGCAAAGCTAGAGGTATACTTACTAGTTGACAAGTACTAACCTAAAAGTAAGTGCATGTTTTGGCCGCAAAAGGGCGTGTTTTACCTATAGTTTAACTTTTGGGTGGGGGAGGAGCGGGTGCTGATTAGCTTTGTTTGTGTTCCTTTCTTGTACACTAGGTGCTCCTATTGCCCAATACTTTAGGTATGGGACAATAGGAGCTCATTAATGTATCTACTACACGTAGCAGGCTTTGCAACTAAAGACTTCTTTTTTAGCACAGCTATCTACTACAAATATTGAGCAGTGAAGCTTTCGGGTATGGTTTTGAGTAGCTGGGGCGGGCCGGCAAATAGGAGTTGGCCTCCGTTCTTGCCACCTTCGGGGCCTATGTCTATGATGTGGTCGGCACATTTTATCACGTCAGTGTTGTGCTCTATGACAATGATGGAGTGACCAATGTCTATAAGTGCATCGAAGGATTTGAGCAGTTTGTGAATGTCGTGAAAGTGGAGACCAGTGGTGGGCTCATCGAAGATGAAGAGTATCTTGTCTTTGGCTTTGCCTCTGCCCAAAAAGGAGGCTAGTTTCACTCTTTGTGCCTCGCCACCGCTGAGGGTGTCGCTGCTCTGGCCCAGCTTCACGTATCCGAGGCCTACATCGCTCAATGGCTGTATGGCTGCGGCTAGTTTCTTTTCATCGGCAAAGAATGCTATGGCCTGGTCCACACTCATTTCGAGTATATCGAAGACGTTCTTGGTTTTGTAGGTTACTTCTAGCACTTCGTCTTTGAATCTGCGTCCTTTGCACGATTCGCACAGCAGGTGCACATCTGCCAGAAACTGCATTTCTACTACTACCTCACCTTCGCCCTTGCAGGTATCGCAGCGGCCGCCATCGGTATTGAACGAGAAGTGTTTTTCTTCGAATCCTCTCATTTTGGATAGTGGCTGACGTGCCATTAGTTTACGAATCTCATCGTATGCCTTGATGTAGGTGACGGGGTTGCTGCGCGATGATTTGCCAATGGGGTTTTGGTCTACCATCTCTACCATTGCTATGTTGTCGAGGTCGCCAGTGAGTGCTTTGAAGGTGCCTGGTCTGTCGCTGCCTTCGCCAAAGTGTTTGAGCAGTGCGGGGTAAAGGGTTTGTTTCACCAATGTTGTTTTGCCACTGCCACTCACGCCAGTTACCACACACATTACATTGAGCGGGAAACTAACGGTGATGTTCTTGAGGTTGTTTTGGCGGCAGCCTTGCAGTGTGATGTGACCCGAAGGGCGGCGGGTGATAGCCGGGGGCTGTATGCTGAGCTGCCCGCTGAGATACTTGCCAGTGAGGCTATCGGGGTGGTTGATGAGCTGCTGATGATTGCCAGTGGCTACTACCTGCCCACCCAGGTGGCTGGCTAGTGGCCCCATGTCTATGATGTGGTCGGCCTCGCGCATCATCATCTCGTCGTGCTCCACTACTACTACGGTATTGCCGAGGTCGCGCAGCGACTTGAGTACCTTGATGAGGCGGGCGGTATCGCGACTGTGCAGCCCAATGCTAGGCTCATCGAGTATATAAAGAGAGTCTGTGAGGTTGCTGCCCAGAAACTTGGTGAGCTGTATGCGCTGGCTTTCGCCACCAGAGAGGGTGTTGGCAAGGCGGCTGAGCGTGAGGTAGCCGAGGCCAACATCGAGCAGGGTTTTCATGCGTTGGTTGATCTCGGTAAGGATGCGTTTGCCTATTTTGAGGTCGTGCTCGGACAGTTGTATTTCTTGAAACCAGCTAGCTAGCTCATCGGCCGGCAGGTGCATGAGCTGTGCAATGTGGGTATTGTTTATCTTGACGTAGAGTGCTTCTTTGCGCAGGCGGGTGCCATTGCAGTCGGGGCATGATGTTCGGCCACGGTAGCGTGCCTGCATCACTCTATATTGCACTTTGTAGAGGTTTTGCTCAACCATCTCGAAGAAGTCGTTGATGCCAGATACGCCTTTACCACCTTTCCATAGTAGTTGATATTCGGCCTCGGATAGGTCGGCAATGGGTTTGTGAATGGGGAAGTCGAGGCGAGCGGCAGTGCGCATAAAGTCTTTCTGCCATTCCATCATTTTATCGCCTCGCCAGCAGGCTACAGCCCCTTCGTACACACTCAGGGTTTTGTCGGGTATAACGAGGTTTTCGTCTATGCCGAGCACCTGCCCAAAGCCCTCGCACTTGGGACAAGCGCCATAGGGATTGTTGTAAGAGAACATATTGGGTGTGGGCTCGTCGAAGAGGATGCCATCGGCCTCAAACCTATTGTTGAAGGTGATGACATTCTTACCGTCCAGTTCCAGGTGGCATTCGCCCTCGCTCTCATAAAAGGCGGTCTGAATACTATCGGCCAGTCGGTGCAGGTCGTCTTCTTCAAATTCTGGTTTTACCACTATCCTATCTACCAGCAGGTAAGCTTTTTCGTTGGATACAGTAGTGGTTCCTTCCAGCACATCTTCTATACGTATAGGCCTATCGGATAGCTGGGGCACATATATGCGGCTAAAGCCTTTCTGCATCAGTATGTTGAGCTCCTCTACTATGGTGCGCTGGTAGCGGGTGGTGATGGGTACTATAATGTGTACTTTGGTGTCGGTAGGCAGCTGTCTGATGTGGTCTACCACATCGGTTACGGTGTCTTTCTTCACCTCTCGGCCACTGATGGGCGAGTAGGTTTTGCCCAGGCGTGCAAAGAGCAGGCGCAGGTAGTCGTATATCTCCGTCATGCTACCTACGGTGCTGCGTGGTGTGCGTGTGGTTACTTTTTGCTCTATGGCTATGGCTGGGCATATGCCCCGTATGTAGTCTACATCGGGTTTGTCCATACGCATCAGAAACTGACGAGCATAGGCGCTGAGGCTTTCGGCATAGCGGCGTTGCCCCTCGGCAAAGAGGGTATCCATAGTGAGGGATGATTTGCCACTGCCTGATACGCCTGTTACCACCACGAGTTTGTTTCGGGGTATAGCTACATCTACATTTTTGAGGTTGTGCATGCGTGCGCCCTTGATGAATATATCGTCGGGGCTAAGTGCTGTGGTGGTGTTGCTGGCAGTTGAGGGCGAATTGTTTTCTGTCTCCTTCGATTTCTTACTGCGCTTTGCCGATGATTTTTCTGCCATAGTTTGAGCCTGTTTGATGTGTCAATAGATAGGGAGCACATTGTATGAGTAGCCAGCTACAGCATAAAAGCTTAGTGCCAACTGTACCTGCTATCGGTGCTGCTGCAACTGATGCTGCATTGGCACCGACCGAACAAAATTAGGGTATTAAGTGGATGCAACATGATGGGTAAATAGGAAAAAAGCATGAAAAAAGCCGTAGTTGTTGCCACGGCTAGAATATGGGTGGGGAAAGCTCCTTGAAAAGATTGTATTGTTTAATATATAACCTTGCACTGAGACACGATGCCAGTACCAGTAGAATTTTTAGTAAGGTTTTCCTGATGGTCGTTGCACTTCTTTTGTGCAGCATTGTTGGACATATAGCCCAGCCAAACCTCTGAAGTGGTGCTATTGCTGAATTTGCAGGCGCAAGTGTAATCTTTCTTTTGGCAAGAAGCGAAAAGGAAGATAGAAGCAAAGCCTGCAGCTATGATGGCGGTGGTAGTATTTCTTGTTTTCACGGTGCAAACTTAAGGTAAATTTTTATATTGTCATACCCGAAAGGAGGTATGTTTTTATGGTTTTGGTTTCAGCCAGGTTTGCAAAGCCGATTGGCTAAGGGTGTTGTAAGTGGCTTTGCCCACCACCCAGCCATCGTCTATAAGCACTATGTAGGGGAATACGCCACCAGTGTAGGCCAGAAAAGGGTCGCGGTGCAGGCGCATCCAGGGCAGGTTTTGGGCATTGGTATTTTTCCAGAAGTCGGTGAGGTCGCTAGCCATGCCGCCTATTACCAGTAGAAAGGGGATGTTGGGGTTGTTTTGGTGTATCAAGGCCATTTTGCGTGCCGCTATCTGGCAGTGCTCGCATTGTGGGCTTAGGAAAGCTACGATATGTTTGCCTTGCTCGATGTTGGTAGCAGGGCGAACTGGTTGGCTAAAGTTGAATGTAGCACTGTCTTCGATAATGGGGTTGTAGAGCGGTTGTAGCTGAATGAGGTGTTTGCCTTTTTGTGTCCAGGAGGGCTGCCCCACCGGAATTGGTGCCAACACGAAAGGCACTATAAGCCCCAGTAATGCCAATCCGGCTAAGGCGGGCTTTACCCAGACCCCTTGCCAACCAGTGTGGAATCGGGTGATGACTAGAGTAGCTAAAAGGAGGACAGCGTTTTTGATGAGAGATGAGGAGGGCGACATCCAGATGGTGTCTCCGAAGCAGCCACAGTTCACGTTGTTGCCTTTGTTTATCCAAAGCCATAATAGATATATGCTGAGCACGAGCAGTAGCGTCATTGCAGTTTTGGGTATCCAGTGTCTGCGGCCGAACAAGTGCAGCAGGAGCAATGCCCCCAGAGCTGCCTCTATGCCTATGAGCAGGCGAGCAGCCACAGATGCAAGTAGCCAGGGTAGGTGCATCTGCTCTACCAAAGTGTATTCGAATGGCTGTATGGGCAGTATCTTAGTGTAGGCAGAATAGATGAAGGTGCCACCTACGGCAATGGAGAGTAGCGCTAGCGATATGCTGCGAAGAAAGCGTTTGTAACTACGGCTCATGAGGTTGTGGGCTGGTAGCAGATGTGTAAAATATATGAGGTAGGGCAAACTTTTTGTTGAATATAGTGGCCGTAAGGTAGCCTATTGCTGCACCTAGCAGGCCACCGCAAAGCACATCGAGCGGGAAGTGAACACCTACATAGACCTGCGCATAAGACACCGAAGCTGCCCAAAGCAGGGCTATGGGCCATATCCAGCGGGCATTGGCACGTAGGGTGATGGCGCTGAAGACTGCAAGAGAGAAGTGATTGGCGGCATGCGATGATGGAAAGCTTTTGCCACCGCCACAGGGCACAAGTAGGTGCACTATCTGCTTGAGGTCGGGGTCGTTGCAGGGGCGCAGGCGGCCTATGAGCGGCTTGATCAAAGAGGCGCTTGCCTGATCGGACAGGCCAAAGGTGATGAGGAAGCCCGCGCACCACAGCCAGCCATAGCGCCCAAAGGTGCGCGGCATAAAGATGACCAGGAAAAGATATAAGGGAGCCCAAAACCACTGATTGCGCAGGAAGGGCATCACCACATCCAGCAGAGGGTTGTGCCATTGGGTATTGATGTAGAACCATGCCCAGAGGTCGGCCTTGATGATGGTTTCGAGCACGTTATTGGGTGTGTTTTTTCTGGAATACCATTATTAACCGTGGCGACTCTTGCTGAGCGAATGGTGCAAGTGCATAGTTGCCAAAGGTGGCCGTAAGCTGCATGCCTGCGGCTTGTAGCATGTTTTCGAAGTGCTGTAGGGTGAATGCAGCAACACTTTCTCTAAAAGTATGAGGTTGTGCATCTTGGTCTACAAAGGAGATTTGTTTGATGATATGGTTGTTTTCTACAGTTCTGTTGATGTGAAAGGTGATGCCAGAGCGTATGATGGACTCTTGCGCCACAAGGCTGTTTATAACTTTGGTAGCATTGAAGTAGTCTATAACCAGTGTGCCACCGGGCTTGAGTGCTGCAGCAAATGCACGTGCAGCAGCAGCATGGTCTCTATCGTGCTCAAAGTAGCCAAAGCTGGTAAAGAAGTTGAAAGCGTAATCGAAATAGTTGATGTAGAAGGGTAGCCTCATGTCTTGCACAAAAAAGTGCAGGTTATCTTGGCTGAATGCATTGGCAGCCTCAATGCTGGCAGACGAGAGGTCTATACCAGTGACATCGAAGCTGTGGGTAGCCAGTTGGCGTGCAAATCGGCCCTCTCCACAGGCAATGTCGAGCATGCGGCTGCCAGCGGCCGGATTGAGGTGGCTAAGCAAATTTTCAACAAAATTTTGAGCTTCCTGGTCGTCTCTGTGTTCGTAGAGCAATTTGTACCAAGGCGAACCGAACCAATTTTCGAACCAATCCATTATATAAAAACAGCTGAATGCAGCCCCAAAAGTAAGCCTATGAATGAAAACTGCAATCTGCTGTATTTGTTTTATTAGTGTATCAGTAAGAAAAAGGAGTACATTGGTGGTAGGAAAGCGAATATTATTTTCAGAAAATTTTAAGTAACCGTGCATCACAAGCATTAGTATGAACGGCTATTTTTGCGACATATAGCTTTTTGTTATTGTAAACTGAATGACAACAGCCGAGATATTAAAGAAAGTACGCCGGATAGAGATAAAGTCGAAAGGGCTTAGTAACCATATTTTTGCAGGTGAGTATCATTCTCACTTCAAGGGTAGGGGTATGTCGTTTTGCGAGGTGCGCGAGTATATGCCGGGTGATGATGTGAAGTTTATAGACTGGAATGTTACCGCCCGTTTTTCTCATCCCTATGTAAAGGTGTTTGAAGAGGAGCGAGAGCTGATAGTGATGTTGCTGGTAGATATCAGTACCAGTTCGCTCTTTGGCACACAAAAGCAACTAAAGCGCGACCTGATAACAGAGTTGAGTGCAGTTTTGTCGTTTTCGGCAACTACCAATAATGATAAGGTGGGCGTTATCTTCTTTTCTGATAAGGTGGAAAAATATATACCACCCAAGAAGGGTAAGGGTCATATATTGAGAATAATAAGAGAGCTGATAGCGCTAGAACCCAAAGCTGCAGGGCTTACCAATGTAGGTGCTGCGTTGGAGTTTCTGAACAATGTGCTGAAGAAGAAGAGCATCACATTTTTGTTGAGCGACTTTGTAACCAAACCATTTGACCAGCCACTGCAACTGGCCGCTCGCAGGCACGACCTAGTGGGCATACATATATATGACAAGCACGACAAAGAATTGCCTGATGCGGGACTGATACAAGTATCGGACTCGGAGACAGGGCAGCAGCTGTGGGTGGATACGGATGATAAAGCTGTGCGACAACAATATGCTGCTAGATATGAGCAGCGAAACAAGGCTTGTGTGCAGTCGTTCAGGAAAAGTGGCGCATCGTTGATGCAAGTGCGCACAGACGAAGATTATGTAAAAGTATTACAGTCTTACTTTAAAAACCGCTAACCCTAAACGCTGTTGAGGCAACTAATGGATATAAAACAAATGGCTACGACGTTTAAAAAAAGGTATCATTATCTGTTTTTTAGTTGGGTTTTGCTGGCAGGCGCTATGTTGCTGACGGTAGATGCACAAGCGCAGGCTAAAGTGAAAGCACGAATGGAAGCCGCCAAAATAAGTGTTGGCGATCAGGTGCGTATATTTTTGACGGTAGATGATGTGGCTCCAACAGACAAGCTAGAATGGGCATCTATACCAGATACATTTAATAGATTGGAAGTGGTGGAGCGCAGTAAGATAGACACTGTGAAGACCGCTGCTGGCACACAATATAAACAACGCCTGGTGATAACTGGTTTTGATTCGGGAGTGTTTGTGGTGCCCGCTTTTCAGTTTCCGCTAGTGGGGGCCAATGGCACACCATCATTGCTGGTTACAGACTCTATGCAGCTAGAGGTGGCCACTGTAGCAGTAGATACCACACAGGCTTTCAAGCCCATAAAAGGCGTGATAGCTGTAGAAACCTCATGGATGGACTATATATGGTATATAGTAGGTGCACTGGTGCTTATAATAGCTACCATAGCGGGCGTGATGCTGTATATGAAGCGTAAACCGCAGTCGCCACCACCGCCACCTGCGCCTAAAGAACCACTGCACGTATTGGCGCTGCGTCAATTGACCGCTCTGGAAGAAAAGCAACTTTGGCAAAAAGATAAAGTAAAAGAATACTATGTGGAACTTACGGACATAGTGAGGGGATATATAGAGGAGCGTTTTAATACACCTGTATTGGAACTGACTACGGACGAACTAATGCAAAAAGTGCAACGTCACAGAGATTTGCAAAGTCACTATGTATTATTGTCTCATTTATTGACTACTGCCGATTTGGCAAAGTTTGCAAAAGCAAAGCCATTGGCGCACGAGCATACGGATGCAATGGAAAAGGCGAAATTGTTTGTATCGTCTACGCCGGTAGTAATTGTAGAACCCCAACCCGAAAATAAAGCATGAGTATACTCACAGACTGGAAGCATGTAAACTTTGCTCACCCGTGGTGGTTTTTATTGCTGTTAGTGGTGCCGCTACTATTGTGGTGGCAAGCTAAGAGTAGGAGTAAAACTGAAAATCCGTCATTTAGGTTGACAACAACCGAGGGCCTGGCAGGATTGGCTGGCATAGGCAGAGCCAAGTATAGGCCAGTGCTTAATATACTACGTATGCTGACAATAGTATTTCTGACTATTGCATTGGCACGACCACAAACCAGCAATACGACAGAGAATATAGATAGTGCTGGTATAGACATAGTGCTGAGTATGGACGTGTCGGGTAGTATGCTGGCAGAGGATTTCAAGCCGAATAGGATAGAAGCAGCCAAAAAAGAGGCGCTGAAATTCATAGATGCTCGACCTACAGATAGGATAGGGTTGGTGATATTTGGGGGTGAGAGTTTTAGTATGTGCCCTATAACAATAGATCATAATGTGCTAAAAAACCAAGTGGCCCAGATAAAAAACGGCATGATAGCTGATGGCACATCTATAGGTATGGGGCTAGCTACAGCTGTAGACAGGCTTCGCTACTCTAAAAGTAAAAGTAAGGTAGTGATATTGATGACCGACGGTGTGAATAATACGGGTATGATAGACCCTAGTACTGCACTGGAGATAGCAAAGGCATTTAAGATAAGGATTTATACTATAGGTATAGGTACGATAGGGCAAGCATTGATGCCACAGCAAACTCCTTTGGGCATACAGAAAGTGATGGTGCCAGTGGAGATAGATGAGAAGCTACTAAAAAGGATGGCAGCTGCTACCAATGGTAAGTACTTTAGAGCAACAGGAAACCGCTCTCTTACATCTATATATGAGGATATAGATAAGCTGGAGAAAACTAAAGTAGACATTACATCTTACAAGCACTATGCCGAAATGTTCTTTCCATTTGCGCTGCTGGCTATAGTGTGTTTGGTGCTAGAGCTAGGTCTCAGATATAGTGTTTTCAGAACAATTACATAAGGAATACTAACAAAGTAGTTCTATTATTCGCCTATATCTAATTGTAGGCTTAACCGCTATTGTTGTGCAATAGTTATTAACTTTTTGTTGCAATTGGGAATGAATTGGGCGAAAAAGTTGGTTGAGTCTTGCGTTTTTTTTGATGCAGCGTTGCATCGAATAGAAAAAACATTATTTTTGGAATTGTAATTTACCTGAACTGTATCATAGTCAAATTACTATTAAGGCGTATGAAAAGAAGAATATTCAGCTCAATTGGTGGCGTAATGCGAGTGCTTTCTATCGGATTGATACTGATAGCAATGGCTTTGACCGGAAGAGCGCAAACGGTAACTGTAAATGCTACGGCTGCAACCTTAGGCCCTACAGCATATATGACATTGCAAGCTGCCTTTGCAGCTATCAATGTGGGTACACACCAAGGTGCCATAACCATAACAATAGGTGGAACTGGGCCAACAGAGACCGCAACAGCATTGCTGAATCCTAATGCGCCTCCAGCCAACTATACGTCAGTAAATATAAAGCCAGCACCTGGAAGCACACCATCTATCAGGGGTAACTTCAATGCTGCACTGATACATCTATTAGGTGCAAGTAATGTGACATTTGATGGTTCTAACACAGTAGGTGGTACAACCAGAGATCTTACAATCACCAATACATTTGCAGGATTTGGAGGAACTACTGCTTGTATAAGATTGGGTAGTGCACCAACAGTTGGTGTCAATAACATTTCTATCAGGAATTGTAAGCTGGCTAATGGTGCCTCTGGTGTAGGTATGTGTATTACTTCGGGTAGTGGAACTGTTATATTCCAGCAGGGTACACAACAAGCTAATAATGTTACAATAAGAAACAATGAATTTAATACAGCGCAGCTTGGCGTTTACGCTTGGGGGCCTAATGCACCTGCGTTAGATAATAACTGGGTTGTAGATTCTAATCAGATTTCAGGAACTGGGTTTGGAGGTATACAAATTAATAACGGCTCTAACTACTCTATAACAAGAAATAGAATATCTGGTGTTACGATTTTTGGTAATGGTAGGATGACAGGTATCACTTTGTCGTTTTCGGCAGTCAATGCAACTATTGCCAATAATATAATTTCGAATGTTACTGCTACTATTGCAGGTTTTGGAGCAGATGGAATTTTTGTTAGTGCGTTTCCTGTAACACCAAATTCAATAAATATATACAACAACTTCGTAAGTGGAGTTTCAGGTATTGGGTCTCCGACGCTTGGTTTTAATGCTCATGGTATTTATTTGGAAGGTGGTACTGGTTTCAGGGTAAACCATAATAGTGTAAATATGAACGCTACTAGTACAGGTGTGCCTACAGATGCTGCTATAACGATAGGCGCGGGCATGCCAGCTGGTAATGTTATTAGTTTGGTGGATAATATATTTGTTAATAACCAAACTGGTGCTAATACATACGCCATTTATAGTGCTTCTGGTTCAGCTGCATTTGCTGCAATAGATTACAACGATTATGTATCAGCAGCTACCAATCTTGGTTTTATAGGTACTCCGAGGCTTGATTTAGCGGCTATACAAGCAGGTTTTGGAGGTAATTTGAACTCAATCAATTTTATACCTGCATTTGTGTCTCCAACAGATCTTCATTTACAATTGATAGCATCTAATTCGGCACTTGCAATAGGAACACCTATAACTACCCCACTAATAAACACTGATATAGATGGTGCTCAGAGAAGTGCTGTAACTCCTACTCTGGGCGCACATGAGCTCAACAGTAGAATTACTTATACTGCACTACCTAATACATGTAGTAATTTGAATGACACACTAAATGGTGTGTTGATAGAATCCCCGTCAGGCATACCTACTACAGGTTTGTTTGCGCCACGCATCTATTTCCGCAAGGGTGCAGGTGCATGGCAAAGTACTCAGGGTACACTAATGTCGGGTAGTGGTACTACAGGTATCTGGCGTTTTGTAATAGATGTTGCATTGCTAGGTGGTGTAACCGCAGGTGACAATATATCTTATTATGTCGTTGCACAAACGTCTGGTGGTAATGTATTCGCTAACCCAAGTACTGGTCTTGTAGCAAGTGATGTGAACACTGTTACAACCCCACCTACTACATTGAACTCATTTGTGGTAAATGCCGTGACCATGAGCGGTTTGACACCATCTCACAACATGTGTTTCAACCCAGCTACATCAGTTGTGTTGCCATATGCATATACTGCTACTACTGGTGCACCAAACCAATATACATTGACATGGTTGCCATTGGGGCCATCTGCAGTGCCAGTGATGTCGCCATTGCCAGCTAGCCCAATAAACGTAACTGTGCCAGCAGCAATGACTCCGGCTAACTACAATGGCTTTTTAACAATACGCAACTCAACTACCGGATGTAGCAGAGTGTATAACATCACTTTGACTATCAATCCGCTACCTGCTACTATATCTGGCTCTTCTGTAGTTTGTCAGGGATCTACCACTACATTAACAAGCAGCAGTGGTGGTGGTGTTTGGACAACATCAGCTCCTGGTATTGCTACAGTAACCTCTGCTAGCGGCATTGTAACAGGTGTTACCAATGGTACAGCCAATATTACTTATACATTACCTACAGGTTGCACTACTTTCTTTACAATAACAGTAGTAGCGCCACCTACACCTATTACTGGGCCATCTAATCTTTGTCCAGGTATATCTGATACATTAAGAACTTTGACAGCTGGTGGTACATGGTCTAGTACTAACACGGGCGTAGCTACCATTGACCCATCGCTTGGTGTAGTGACTAGTGTGATGCCAGGTACTACTACCATACAATATGTTACGTCAGGTTGTACGCCAGTGTCACGTGTATTCACTGTGAATCCTACACCAGACCCAATAGGTGGTGTGTTGTTTGCTTGTGAAGGACAATCAGCAACAGTAACTACAACCTCTACTGGTGGAACTTGGATAAGTGGATCGCCTACAATAGCATCTATAGGGTCTACAACAGGCACCTTCAATGGTTTGGCAGCTGGTACATCTATCATTACTTATAGATTTACTACCACAGGTTGTTTGTCAACCAATACTGTGACTATCTTCCCAACACCAGGACCTATAACAGGTGGTCCATTTGTGTGCTCTGGTTTGACAACTACTCTGAACAATTCACTAGCAGGTGGTACTTGGTCTAGTTCATTGCCAGGTGTTATATCTATAGGTGCCACAACAGGTATTGCTACAGGTGTGGCAAGTGTTGGTACATCTACTATCACCTACACTATGCCAACAGGTTGCAGACGCACAGCAACTATGATCATATCTGTGCCGCCAACAGCCATTAGCGGTAGCGCTAGTGTATGTACTGGTTATACCATCAACCTAACTAATGGTACACCAGGTGGTACGTGGAGTAGCAACGACCCGACAATAGCATCGGTTGTGCCAGGCACTGGCGTGGTGACAGGCGTAGCCGCGGGTATTACCACTATATCTTACAATACGGTGGCTTGTAATGCTGCTATCTATTCTGTAACAGTCAATCAAACTCCTCCTCCAATAACGGGTGTACTTAACCTATGTAATGGTGGACCAACCACTACAGTGTTCAACTCTACACCAGGTGGTGTATGGACAATGACAGGATCTGGCACTATATCTTCTACAGGTGTTGTGAGCGGATTGACAGTAGGAGCGCCAAACATTGTTACATATACAGTATCTAATGGTTGTTATGCATTTGCACCTATCACTACCGATACTATACCAGCAGTAATAGTAGGTGTAGACAGCATATGCCCAGGCAGAACAGATACACTACGCACAGCAGCTACAGGTGGTGTGTGGAGCAGCAGCAACTCTGTTATAGCATCGATAGTAGCAGCAAATGGTGCAGTATCGGGTGTTACTAATGGTTCGGTTACTATTACCTACACCGCGGTATCAGGTTGTTTCAGAACTAAGTCGTTCCTGGTTACCAACCCAGTAGTAGCTTCTGTATCATTGAGCCACATGCCAGCAGTTGGTACATTCTGCTCTGGTGTAGCTATAGAATTCAAAGCTAATCCTACTAATGGTGGTGCTACACCTACATATCAGTGGCAACTGTTTGGTGTAGACATACCGGGAGCTACAGACAGCACCTATACATATATGCCTACGCATGGTGATGTGCTCAGGGTGTTTATGACCAATAGCGATGACATATGTGCAGCACCAGTGCCAGCACATACCGAAATGCCTATCAATGTGTATCCAAATGTTGCACCAGTTGTGAGCATAGTTACAGCGTCAGACTCTGTAGCTGATCATTTAGGTCAGGTAGTAACCTTCAACTCTCTGGTGACAGGTGGCGGAGCAGGTGCTACTTATCAGTGGTATGTAGATGGCATATTGGAGCCAGGAGCTACTAACAGCACCTTTACCCGTGCTATATACGACAATGATACTGTGACACTACGTGTGAATGGTAATCCTCCTTGCCCTACGGGTTCTGTAGGTACAAGTAATGCTATAAGAATATACTGGGTTAACTACTTGGCTACAACTAATGTAGGTTCGGATTTATCGCTTTCATTGTTCCCTAATCCAAACAATGGTAGTTTCCGCCTGAGTGGTAAACTGGGTGTAGCCACTAACGAGCAAGTAGAAGTAGAGATAGTAAATATGCTTGGACAAGTAGTATATTCATCTAGCTTTGCTGCTAAGCTTGGCGTAGTGGATAGCGAGATAAAACTTGCTAATGATGTACCTGCAGGCAACTATATATTGCGTGTAAATACAGAACAAGGCAATCAAGCATTCCACTTTGTAATAGCCAACTAATAGTTACAGATACAAATACATCTATCGGGGCAACATGAGCATGTTGCCCCGATATTTTTTTGTGGGGGCATGAGGTATAAAAGTAAAGGCTACCCTGAGGTAGCCTTTATAGATAATATGATTTGCTGGTTGATGAAGCTTAGAAGCGCTCTAGACCACTAAAGAAGAAGTTACCTTCAATAGCTGCATTTTCATCGCTATCAGAACCATGAACGGCGTTTTCGCCTACAGAAGCTGCATATTTCTTGCGGATGGTTCCTTCCTCTGCCTGAGCTGGGTTGGTAGCACCTATTAGTTTGCGGAAGTCTGCAACAGCGTTGTCTTTTTCGAGTATTGCTGCTACTATAGGACCACTGCTCATAAACTCAGTCAATTCTCCGTAGAAAGGGCGCTCTGCGTGAACTTCGTAGAATTTTTTTGCCTGAGCTGTAGTTATTTGCAAATACTTCATGGCTACTATGCGAAAGCCTGCTGCATTGATCATTTGCAGGATGTTGCCAATGTTGCCAGCTTTTACTGCGTCTGGCTTAATCATTGTAAATGTACGGTTTGACATTTTGTTGGAAATTTGAGGGCGCAAGTTAGCGCAAAAAATACATTGATAAAGGAGATATTAGTTAAAGTATTGCCTAATGTCAGGAAAATGCCTGTGGGTGTTATGGCATAAGCGCAAGAATAGTGGCTAAATAGGGTAAATATTATGATTTCTGTTTTTGCTAAGATGGTAGGAACGTATATTTTTGCAGCCTTAAACTACAGGTACGGTTGTGCCTGAGTGTTATATATTCATGCAACCCATAAACGAGGTGCTCTTGCTACTGGAAGAGCCACGAAAGATTTTTATTACCACACATCACAAGCCAGACGGAGATGCGATTGGCAGTATGCTGGGACTTTACCACTTTTTGAAACAAAGAGGTCATACTGTAATAGCAGTAAGTCCTTCGGAGGTGCAAGATTTTTTGAGGTGGATGCCTGGCGTAAGCAAGTTGCTGAACTATGAAAATCAACAAGATTTGGTAGCCGAAGAGTTGCGCACATCTGACTTGATTTTTGGTCTCGATTTCAATGCTTTTAGTAGAACGAAGCACATGGAGCAGTTATTGGCTGCATCGCCGGTAACCAAAGTAATGATAGACCATCATTTGATGCCAGATGCAGTGTGGGACTATGGTATAAGCCGACCCGAGAAGAGCAGCACAGCAGAGATGGTGTTCGACTTTATATGCATGTGTGGTGGAGATGAGCAGATAAATCAGGATATAGCAAGCTGTCTGTATGTAGGTGTTATGACCGATACGGGTTCTTTCAAGTTTCCGGCTACTACAGCTAGTGTGCACTACATGATAGGTAGGCTCATGGAGACGGGTATCAATCATACAGCCATACACGAGGCCGTCTACGACTCGTGGAGCGAAAGTAGGATGCGGTTTTTGGGTTATGTGCTGATAGATAAAATGGAGATTTTTCGCAAGCAGCATGCTGCATTAATAACACTTTCCAGAAAAGATATGAACCTGTTCAACATACAGAACGGGGACACTGAGGGCTTGGTCAACTATCCGCTGAGTATAGCAGGCATCAAATTTTCTACACTCATTACAGAGCGTGGAGATGAAGTGAAAATGTCTTTTAGGAGCAAAGGCATGTTTGACGTAAGTAATTTTGCTCGATTGTATTTTGAGGGCGGAGGCCATTTTAATGCATCGGGAGGGCGGTCTAAAAGTAATTTGGACGAGACAGTTGCTTATTTTAAGAAAATTTTGTCCGATATTCACCCCAATTAACACAAACAACAATTAAATAAAATCAGATAAAACATGACAAAAAGGATCATTCCGATCGTAATGCTGGGTGCAGCAGCACTTGGCCTCAATGCTTGCAAAAGCGGTGGAGAGGTGAAACAGTATAAAGGTATTGAGTATCAAATAGTAAAAGATGCTAAAGGTAAGAATGCGCAAATAGGTGACATCATAGAGTTTAACCTTATTGCAAAGGCCGATACTGCGGTACTGAATGATACCTGGAAAATGGGACGCCCTGGGGTGCAAAGAGTAGATTCTGTGCGCAATGCAGGAGATCTTCAAGCTGTGTTCCCATTCTTGTCGGCAGGTGATAGTGCGGTAGTAACTATATCTTGCGATACTATATTGAAGAACATACCAGCTGAGCAAATGTCTAATTTGCCACCATGGTTGAAGAAAGGTAATAAGGTAACTATCAATATCTCTGTTATCTCTGTAAAGTCGGAAGCGGAGTATAACAAAGAGATGGAAGCAAAGCAGGCTGAGGAAATGAAAAAAGCTGAAGAGCAGAAAGCAGCCCAATTGCCAATAGACGACAAAACACTACAGGATTATTTTGCCAAAAACAATATAAAGGCTGAAAAAACTGCATCTGGTTTGTATTATGTAGTGAATAAGCCAGGTAGTGGCCCAGCAATAACAACAGGGCAAGAAGTGAGTATGATGTACACAGGTAAATTGCTGGATGGTACCATATTCGACTCTAATGCTGATGCAGAAGTAGCCAAGAAAAATGGTCACGACTCTAAGCCACTTACTTTCATAGTAGGTATGCGCCAAATGATACCTGGTGTGGACGAAGGTGCAGGATTGCTGAAGAAAGGAGCAAAGGCAACACTATACTTGCCTTCTCCATTGGCTTATGGCCCTAACAGCCCTAACCCAGCTATACCAGCTAACTCTATCATGATATTTGAGGTAGAGATTACGGATGTGAAAGCGGGTCAACCAGCCCCTCCGGCTCCTAATCAATAATAGTAGTTGTTATTTCATCAAAACCAATAAAAGAAGACAATGAAAACTCTATTGAAAAAAACAACCTTGCTGCCCGCAGTACTATTGCTGGCTGGCACTGCATGGGGACAAGCAAAGCCAAGTGGCAAAGCAGCCGCAGCAGGCAAAGCAGCACCCAAAGCAGAAAATAGCACTACGGCCAAACTGAATAAAAAGACCAAGGACGGTTATACTGTGCTACCAAGTGGTGTGCAACTGAAAGTGGTGAAGAAAGGCAAAGGCACACGCAAGGCTGCTGTAGGCGACTATGGCGAGATGTTTGTGCATATGTATGTTGGCGATAGCTTGATGTTTGACTCTAGAAAGATGTTTAACGCCACTAAGCCTGTGCCTATAAGCATGCGTGCCCCAGCCAATAATGCCGACTTGATGCATGGTTTTCTGGAGTTGACAGAGGGCGATAGTGCAGTAGTGCGTATATCGGTAGATAGCATGCTGAAAGCAGGAAGCCCGCCAATGCCTGGAGTAAAGGAAAACAGTGGACAGATGGTGCGCTATGAGGTGCAACTAGAAACGCTGAGAACTGAAGAAGAGCAAAAGAAGTTTACTGAAGAGAGTGCAGGCAAGCAGAAAGGGATAGATGAAAAGATGCTGCAAGATTATTTTGCTAAGAACAAAATAAAAGCTCAAAAAACGGCGTCTGGTCTGTATTATACAGTGTCTAAGCCTGGTACTGGTGAGAATGCTGCTAACGGTCAAACGGTGAGTGTGAACTACACTGGCAAGTTGCTAGATGGTAACACATTTGACTCTAATACCGACCCTGCTTTCAAGCACACAGAGCCTTTCAAGTTGGCATTGGGCAAAGGACAGGTGATAAAAGGATGGGACGAAGGGTTGCAATTGTTTAATAAAGGTGCAAAAGGTACACTTTATATACCATCTGGATTGGCTTATGGCTCACAAGACCGTAGCCCTCAGATACCTGCCAACTCTATATTGGTATTTGACATAGAAATACTGGATATAGCAGATGCGCCTAAGGTGCTGAGCCCTGCCGACCAAGCTAAGCTAGATGATCAGTTGTTGCAAAGCTACTTTAAGGACAATAAGATACAGGCTACAAAGACTCCGTCTGGCTTGTATTACACAGTGTCTCAAAAAGGGCTTGGCCCAACAGCTGCTGCTGGTAAGAAGGTGACTGTAAACTATACAGGTAAAACCATGGACGGTAAAATATTCGACTCCAACACCGATCCTAAGTTCAATCACGTTCAGCCATTCGAGTTTCAGCTAGGTGCCGGACAAGTAATAAAAGGATGGGATGAGGGTATACAGTTGCTGCAACTAGGCTCTAGGGGTACACTATTTATACCATCGGGTATGGCCTATGGTCAGTCGGGTATGGGTAGTGCTATACCTCCAAACTCTATATTAATGTTTGATGTAGAGGTAGTAGGCATAGACTAAGAATACCAACAAAATAGTATAACAGAGCGGGGCATTCCTACAGGAATTGCCCCGTTTTTATTTTGGTGCAGTTGGTAAATCACCTTGTGTGGGGTAGTATAGGCAGTGGCTAAGTAGTAACTTGCGGTATGGAATGGAAACAACTAACGAGCGCTAGGCTGCTAAGTATGTTGGCCGCACTGATGTGGGTGCAGGTAGCTGTAGCGGCTACTAATGCCAATCAGCTAAGAGGGAGCAATGGTAGTGGCCGCAGTTGGTGGGATGTGCGCAAATATCACCTGGATATACAGATAGACACAGCTAGTAAGTCGATAGCTGGCAGGGTGCAGGTATTCTTCAAGGTATTGGGCAAGGCTAATGATAGTATGCAGATAGACCTGCAACAGCCTATGGAGCTGGATAGTGTGTTTTATGTGTCGCAAGTGCGCTCATCTAAGATAGCCAAGCTAAAGTTTGTGCGGCAGGCTAATGTATATTGGTTATTGGGAGATTTCTCTAAGCTAGAGGTAGATAGTGTGGCCTCTGTTACGCTATATTATCACGGTAAGCCCAGGGCGGCCAAGAATGCACCTTGGGATGGAGGATTTACCTGGACAACAGATGCCGATGGGCGAGCTTGGGTAGCAGTATCGTGTCAGGGCTTGGGGGCCAGTGTGTGGTGGCCCTGCAAAGATGCTCAATGGGATGAGCCTGAAAATGGAATGCATATTGGGCTCACAGTGCCTAATACCTTGGTGGCAGTAAGTAATGGTAGACTGAGTAACAGGAGTGAGCGAGATGGATGGGCCACCTATATGTGGGATGTGAAGAACCCCATCAACAATTATGATGTAACCTGCTACATAGGCAATTACACCCAATGGACTGATACGCTAATAGGTGAGCAGGGTAAGTTAGATTTGAGTTATTATGTGTTGAAGTATAATGTGGACAAGGCCAAAAAACAGTTTGAGGTTGTGAAGCCTATGTTGCGTTGTTTTGAGTATTGGATGGGAGCATATCCGTTTTATGAAGATGGGTACAAGCTGGTGGAGGCACCGTATTTGGGTATGGAGCATCAAAGTGCAGTGGCATATGGCAATGACTATAAGATGGGGTACAAAGGCACAGATAGGTCGGGTACGGGGCATGGATTGTTGTGGGACTATATAGTGATACACGAAAGTGGTCATGAATGGTTTGGGAATAGTGTGACCGCTAAGGATATAGCTGATAATTGGATACACGAAGGGTTCACCTCTTACACAGAGGTGTTGTATACAGAGTGTGTTACAGACAGGGCGAAAGCTATGGAATATAGCCTGGGGCTAAGGCGGCTAATAAGAAATGACAAGCCACTGATAGGCCCATATGGTGTGAATGAGGAAGGCTCGGGAGATATTTATGAGAAAGGGGCCGCTGTGGTGCATATGATACGCACTATGATGAATAATGACGAGCGTTTCAGGGCATTGTTAAGGGGTATCAATAAGAAGTTTTATCATCAGACTATAAGCACAGCCGATCTGGAAGCATACATAATGAAAGAAAGTGGGCTGGAGCTAAAGGCATTTTTTGAGCAGTACTTGCGAACCGCAACCCTACCCGTGCTGGAGTATGCAATAAAAGATGGGCAATTGAGCTATAGATTCACCAACGCAATTACAGGTTTTGCGTTGCCTATACAAGTGAAAGCGAATGGGGGTAAATGGCGCACTCTGTCTGCTAATGCCAATTGGCAATCGGTGAAGTGGGATGGTGGATATGATGTGCAGTTCTCTAAGGACTATCTGTATGAATTGAAGCAATAAGGCTAAGTTTGTAACTAGATAGTATAATGGCTGTAAAGAACAATAATAAGGCAAAAACAATACCACTTTCGGCACAAGAGCAGGTGGCCGTAGGGCCTATGCAGCGATATGGCGCTATAGCACTGGTGCTGCTGATAACTGCTGTAGTATATATGGATGTGCCAAAGGCGGGCATTACCTATATAGACGATGATATGTACCTGCTTAAGAATCCGTATCTGAAGGATTTCTCTTGGCAAGGGCTGGTGCGTATTTTTTCTGACTTTTATGAGTTCAATTATCATCCACTTACTACTGTAACTTATTGGTTGCAGTATAGGTGGTTTGGGTTGGATGCCGGGGCATACCATACGTTTAGTTTGTTGGTTCACCTGGTCAATGTGTATCTGGTGTGGGTGGTAGGCAGGCAGTTGGGATTAGGTAAATGGGGAGGAGCAATGGCAGCAGCTCTGTTTGCATGGCATCCTATGCACGTAGAGAGTGTGGCCTGGATATCGGAGCGAAAGGGGTTGCTGTCCACCTGTTTTATGTTGTTGAGCATGCACGCATGGCTCAGCTACTCGGCCAGGAATGTGCGCTTACATTATTGGGCTGCTTTGTTTTATTTTATATTGGCTTTGTTGTCCAAGTCGGCAGCCGTGCCACTACCGCTGGTATTGCTGTTGGTAAACTGGTGGCAAGGCTACAAAATAAATAAGAAGACCTATGTGCGCCTATGGCCTTTCGTAGCATTGTCGCTATTGTTTGGGGTGCTGGCTATCATGTCTCAGAAGAGTGGCGGAGCTGTGAATGATTTGGTCTCTCAATACGGAATTATAGACAGGATATTTATGTTTTGCTGGGGCGCACTCTATTATGTGCTGCAGTTGCCTATGCCATTTAAGCTGTCAGCCTTGCATTATTACCCCAATCCGGGTGAGTTGCCCTGGTATTGGTATATATCGCTTCCTGTGCTGGTTGTCTTGATATGGGCTATATGGCGGCAAAGAAACTATAGGCGAGAAGTGGTGTTTTCGTTTTTGTTCTTTGCAATTTCTATATTGGTAATGCTACAGGTGATAGTAGTAGGTGCAGCCTATGCTGCCGAGCGATACACCTATTTTACCTATCTGGGTTTCTTTATGGTGCTGGCTAAGCTGTGCGATGGTGAGTATGTATATGCCAGAACAGTGGCCAGAAATGCACTGCTGGGCTTGCTAGGTATGTATGCCATTACTAGCTGGGGTAGGGTAGGCGATTGGCGAGATACAGATACCATATTGGCCGATATAATAAGCAAGAACGAAGGGAATAAGAAAAACTATATGGTGCTGCACCGCTGGGCTACTAGCAAGCTAGATGAAGGTAAATATGCCGAAGCATTGCAGCTCTATGATAGTGCCATAGCCGTAAATAAACAATATGGCAACGCATACTACAAAAAAGGTGAGGTGTTGGAGGCTATGGGCCGTATAAGAGAGGCATTGGCTACGTATCAGCTGGCCACTACTTACATGTCCCCAAAGTGGAGACCTATGATAAGTGCTGGCTGGGCAGCCTGGCAGCTGCAAGACACGACTCTGGCACTGAAGTACACTAATGAAGCGCTGGGGCTGCAACCCAAAGATGGGCAAGCACTCAACAATAGGGGCTGGATAAGGCTGCAAACGGGCGATACCACAAGTGCTATGGCAGACTTTGGAGCAGCTATAGCCACGAGCCCAACATTTGCCAAACCATATGCCAATAAAGCTCTGGTGTATGTGGCGCAGGGGAAAACTAAAGAGGCTTTGCAAGTGTACACAGCCGCAATAGCGGCGATACCCAACGATGGTTCACTGTATTACAACCGTAGCATAGTGTATTACCAGCTGGGCAATAAGGCGGCAGCAATAGCAGATATGAGGGAGGCTGAGGTGCGGGGATATGAAGCCGCACAGGCAGCACTAAGGGAAATGGGGGTGATGAATTAGCAAAAAGTGTAGCCTCTTATTGTAAAAAAGAAATTTTATTTTGTGTTTTACAATATTATCCCTTACCTTTGCAGTCCTTAAAAAAATATTTTTTAGATGGCAAACCATAAAGCGACCAAAAAAGACGTTCGTCAAAGTGAAAAACGCCGTGAGCGCAACCGCTATTACGGTAAAACGACACGTAATGCCATACGCACACTATTAGCAACTACAGATAAAGCCGCTGCACAGGAAGGCCTTTCTAAAGTGGTGTCAATGATCGATAAGCTGGCTAAACGCAATGTAATTCACAAGAACAAAGCAAGCAACCTTAAATCTGGTTTGCTGAAGAGAATCAACGCTCTTGCTTAATTCTATTTTATAGCATTGGCCGTTCCGTATATGTGTACGGAACGGTTTTTATTTATCTCAACATTTCGTTTGTTAACCTGCAGCAACTGTAATTGTGCCCTCGGCACTATATTTTACTTTTGCTGACGTTTAAGGTTGTTTTCCCGTTATGATAAGTCGTAGGAATATTCGTGTGAAAGTAATGCAGACTCTGTACACACTGAATAGTAATGAGCCCGGAGCTTACAATAGTCAAACTGTGGCTGCGAGCATACTCAACGAAAAACTCCGTCAGGTACTAGATTTGTTTACGGTATCTGTGCTCTATGTAGTAAGAGTAGCACAATATGCCGATATTGATGCACGCCAACGTGCTGCCAAATATCTGGTAACGGCATCAGACAAAAACCTTGACGTGCGTATAGCTACCAATTCTTTTGTTAGCTCGGTAGAAGGCAATAAGTCGTTTCAGGAAAAAGTGAAAAATGATAAGCTGGAGCGTTATGTAGACGAAGATCTGGTAAAAAAGATTTTTGGTTTGCTGGCCAAGTCGGCTGAATATTCTGTGTACACTCATGCCGCCAGTCATACATCTACTGCCGACAGAGCAATAGTGCAGTATATATGGCAGCAACTGATATTGGCAGACGAGGTAATTGTTTCTCAGTTCTCAGATGAGTTGCCAGGATGGGAAGATGACAGTGAGCTAATAGCTATGCTTATGGATAACTTCTTCAAAAGCAGCTCGAAGGTGGAGTTTACAAGACTACTCTCTACCGAAAAAAGAGACTATGCGCATGAACTATTGAAGACGGTTATAGCCAGAGAAGAATACGCATCGGAACTGATAGAACCAAAACTAACCAATTGGGATAAAGAGCGTGTAGCCATCATAGACCTACTGCTGCTGCGTATGGGCGTGTGTGAGTTTCTCTATTTTGAAACCATACCTACCAAGGTGACCATAAATGAATACATAGACATAGCCAAGCAATATAGCACACCACAAAGCGGACAGTTTGTGAATGGAGTGCTTGATAACATCTTGAAAGACCTGGACAAAGAAGGTCTCATCCGCAAGATGGATAGAAACAAAAGCTAATGCTCTTTATTTTTGGCAATTATATCACATAGTTTGTTGGTATTTTTGCGCACTCAGTATCTAAGAACAATGAGAAGTTATTTTGTCATTTTGCTTTTTATGGTAGCATCTTGCGGAGATGCCAAGAAATCAGAAACTGCTGATGCCGGGATATCAACATCTATAGTGAGCAACCCGCATAGTGCTGATGGGGTAGACACTGCTGCAGCATCGCTAAAGCCAACACTCAACTTTGCCGATACAGTACATAATTTTGGCACAGTGCACGAAGGGGAAACAGTAATGCACGAATTTTCCTTCACTAACAACGGCAAGTCGCCACTCATCATTTCATCAGCATCTGGCTCTTGTGGCTGCACCGTAGCCGACTACCCCAAAGAGCCTGTGCCCCCTGGGCAAACAGGTATCATGAAGGTAAGTTTCAACTCTACAGGCAGAGAAGGGCACCAGGAAAAAATGGTGACACTGCAAACCAATACCTTGCAAAGCATTCACCATCTCTACATAACAGCAGAGGTGGTTAAATAAAACACACACAAATTAAAACAACAGAATAATGCAATTGTCGACAAGCACATTATTATTGCAAGCTGCACCACCTCCAGGCGGAGGAATGATGCCTATTTTTTTGATGGTAGGTATGTTTGTGGTGATGTATTTCTTTATGATACGTCCACAGGCAAAAAAAGCTAAAGAGCAAAAACAATTTTCGGAAACACTGGGTGTAGACGAAAAGATAGTGACAACAGCAGGCATACATGGCAGAGTATCTAGAGCTAACGCCGATGGTACACTGCAACTAGAAATAAGCCGTGGTGTTTTCATGACCATAGAGCGCTCTGCCGTATCTATGGAGCTTACAACAGCTGCACGCAAAAAAGCACCAGCTGCAGTAGCCGAAACTACTAACTAAAATAAAACAACGACTTATGCTCAAAGTAGGAATAACGGGAGGCATAGGGTCGGGTAAATCTGTGATATGCCGAGTGTTTGCTACGCTCGGCATATCTGTTTTTGATGCTGATAGGGCAGCCAAAATAGTAATGGAGCAGCAGCCAAATGTAGTAACTGCCATAGAGCAGCTACTGGGCAAGGAGGCATACGAGGCAGGAAAACTGAACAAAGACCACATAGCCAGGCTGGTATATGACAATAAGGAAATGCTCACTAGGCTGAATGCTATAGTGCACCCAGCCACTACCCAATATGCGGCAGACTGGATGAGCAGACAACAGGGTCACTATCTGATAAAAGAAGCTGCCTTGTTTTACGAGAGTGGCACCTACACCTCTATGGATGTAATGATAGGTGTGTATGCCCCAAAAGAGCTGCGTATAAAGAGGGCTACTCAACGCAGCAATGCTAGCAGAGAGAGAATAGAGCGCATCATGGCACAGCAGATGGATGAGGAGGAGAAGATGAGCCGATGCAACTATTTGATAACCAATGATGATGTGCAGGCAGTGCTGCCACAGGTGTTGCAGCTACATCCACAGTTGCTGCTAAGGGCACAGGTTTAGCCAATTGTTGTTGCCGATTGGCTTATCAATAAGTTTACAATAAGGTGAGACATACATTGGCGCAAAGGGTGTTACTTTTGTACTCATCATCACTACCAATATTTTATTTATGAAACGTAATGCAACTGCCGTTTGGAACGGCTCAGGAAAAGAGGGTAACGGACACCTCACTACACAGAGTACTACACTAAGTGCTACTCAATATTCCTTCAATAGCAGATTTGCCGAAGGCGTGGGCACTAATCCAGAAGAACTTATAGCAGCTGCACACGCTGGCTGTTTCACTATGAAGTTGTCATTTGTACTGGGTGCAGCAGGGTTTACACCAGAGCACCTGGAAACACGCTGCGACATTACACTGGCTGATGGTGCCGTAACTACCAGCGAGCTGAAACTAACTGCTAAAGTGCCAGGTATATCGGCCGAGCAGTTTGCTGCATGTGCTGAAGACGCTAAGGCAAATTGCCCAATATCTAAGCTACTCAATTGCAACATAGCGCTTGAAGCAACACTGGCTTAAAGACCATAACAGCTAGGTGCTGTAAATGGCCGAATGTGTTTGGTAACGCACCACACATTCGGCCATTTTTTTTCAGCAGCTTCATTATTGTGGGCACAAAATGGGCCGCCTGTCTGGTGCAGTGGCGGCCCTAATGTTTTATGGTGATAGTAGTTGATTAGTTTTCGGTATCGATTTCAGTTTCTTCTATTGTTTCTTCTTCATCAAGCTCCACTTCTTCGTCCTGTTCCACCTCTTCTTCGTTTTGATCTTCGGTTATTTCCATACTAGCCTCGTCTATATCCATAGCGTCATCAGTTGCAGCTATGGTGTTTTCTGTTGCTTCTAGTGCTTTGTCTTCAAGCACTATTTGGTTGTTTTGGTTTTCCATTTTGTTGGTGTTTTATTGTTTATGGGTGCAAAGTAGCAGTGCTATGTTATGCGAGTGTGATGTGCCGATAATGTAATGATGGCTTCATAGTGTGCTAACATAGGGGGAGCATTTATTGATGCTTTTTGCAGTTGCTATCGGGCTAAATGGCTTATCTTGCCATTAGAAAATGGATAGGTAGATGGGCGTAGTAAAGCATATAATAACGGGTATGGTAGCAGCCATGGCATTGATGGTTACAGGCTGTGGCAGTGGCACTAATGGCCCGGCAACAGTGACCTATACAGAGCATGTGGCGCCACTACTCTACAACAAGTGTGGCATGTGCCACCGGCCGGGAGGTAGTGCTCACTTTGCGCTTACCACCTATGCCGATGCCAAAAAGTATGCTGCAGCCAATGCATATGTGGCCCGCGAGCGACTAATGCCACCCTGGCCAGCCGACCCTCATTACACCGAATTTGTGGGGCAGCGTGTGCTTACAGAAGCTGAGGTAGTATTGCTGGAGCGATGGGCAAAAGAGGGTATGAGCGAAGGCCCAGCCGACAAGCTGCCTGCTATGCCAAATTATGCCGAAGGCTCGGAGCTGGGCAAGCCCGACCTGCGTATACCTGTGAAGCCTTATCTGCTACCAGCCAATAGCCCCGATAAGTTCCTACTGGTCAAAGTGCCCTTTGAGCTGCCAGCCGACACCTTTGCTGCTGTTATAGAGTTTGCGCCGGGTAACAAGACGGTGGTGCACCATGTGAATGGCGATATGGTGAAGTATGATTACGATAAAAAGCGCACCGTATATGATGGGGAGCAGATAGTAGATATGGCGGCAGACACAGCTACCCTGCTGGAAGCATACAAGAAGCTAGGCTTGCCCAATGACGATGGCACCTATCCGGTGCTTCAGAAGTCTGTTGTCAACTATTTGCCAGGAGTATACGGGCAGCGATACCCAGCCGGTATAGGTGGCTACAAACTACCACGCAAGGGTGCTTTTCTGCTCAATGATTTACACTATGGCTTCACCCGCAAGGATGCAGTGACAGATAGCTCTTACATCAACATATTCTTTTCAAAAGTGCCGCCCAATAGGCCAATGCAGGAGTTTCAGCTAGGTACGCTAGGCGTGGCACCTGTGGAGCCAAATCTGATACTGGCCCCCAACAAAGTAACGGAAGTGGTGAGTAGATATAAAGTACCGTTCGACATTTCTATACTAACAGTCAATCCGCACATGCACTTGTTGGGTAAGTCGTTTAAGGGATATGCACTCAAGCCCAATGGTGACACCATCAGGCTTATTTCTATACCCAAGTGGGACTTTAACTGGCAGTATTTCTACACCTTCCCCAAGATGGTGAAGGTGCCAGCAGGTAGTGTAATAGTGGCAGAGGGGGTATATGACAATACTACTAAGAATCTGTATAATCCTTTCAATCCGCCCCAAACAGTGACAGACCAAAATGGTAGCATGAAGGCAACAGACGAGATGTTTCAGTTTATCATATCCTACTTGCCCTATAAAGAAGGGGATGAACTTATAGAATTGGGTGGTAAATAAGGGTTAATGTAGCTGCATAAGTGCTGTGGAGCCCTTAACTTTATGTACTTAAAACAGACTAGTGCAATATGAAGAATGTGGTAATGGCAGCAGTAGCTGCGGCAGTGACGCTGTGTAGTAGCATAAGCTATGCACAAGTGCCAGCAAAAATACAAGTGGGTGCAGCTATGCCCACGCACAAGGCAGTGATGCAAGACGCATCGGGAGGAGAGGCTATACCTTACTATAAGGGGGCAGACAAAAATGGCCTATTGGTTATGTTTTCTTGCAATACTTGCCCTTTTGTGGTGAAGAACCAAGAGACTACTACCAAGGCCATAGCCCATGCCAAGGCAAATGGTATAGGTGTAGTTATCATCAACTCCAATGAGGCAAAGCGAGATGGTGACGATTCGTACAAAGCAATGAAAGACTATGCGGCTGCTAACGGCTACGAGGGTACACCATATTTGGTAGACGAAGTATCGAAGTTGGCAGATGCGTTTGGCGCTACACACACGCCAGAGGTCTTCCTGTTCGACAGCAAGAAGGTGCTGGTATACAAAGGTGCTATGAACGATGACCCAGGCGACCCACCTAATGCCAAAGAGCAGTTTCTGGTGAAAGCTATAGATGCACTGGCAGCAGGTAAAGAAATAAACCCTAAGGACACAAAGTCTATAGGGTGCAGTATCAAGCGCAAGAAATAGATAGCTTAAGTTCTATAAAGAGTAAGGTCTGCAACACAGCATGTGTTGCAGACCTTACTCTTTTATATGCAGCAGTGGCTTTTTAGTAGCCTCTGCCTTCTTGTTTTTCCATATAGTTCATAAAGGCTCTGTTGGCCACACGGTTACCACCAGGGGTAGGGTAGTTGCCAGTAAAGTACCAGTCACCTCTGTTCTGCGGACAAGCATCGTAGAGACCATCCAGAGATTGATAAATAACATCTACCTCTGCACCTACATCTTTGTGGCGCAGCATAAAGGCTATCTTTTTACTTATCTGCTCATCCGTAAAATCTTCGTACACTGCTTTTACAAAGTTTTGCTCATGTAGTGTGCCATTTTCGGCAGCTTGTTTACAAGCTTTGTATATGTCTTGCAGTTTAGCAGCTTGTCCTTTATCGTTGAGCAGCTCCACCGCAGCCTGAAAAGCAATGAAATCGCCCATGCGGCTCATGTCTATACCATAGCAGTCCGGATACCTGATTTGTGGAGCAGAAGATACGATGATGATGCGTTTAGGGCCTAGCCTATCTACCATGCGTATGATGCTCTCTTTGAGCGTGGTGCCACGCACTATGCTATCATCTATTATTACCAGTGTATCTACTCCACGCTGCACAGTGCCATAGGTGATGTCGTATACGTGTTGCACCATTTCGTTTCTAGATGCATCTTCGGTGATGAAGGTGCGCATCTTCACATCTTTTATGGCTATCTTCTCTATCCTTACGCGTCTATATATAAGCTCTCTCAGCTCATCGGCCGGCATATCGGGCCTGGCCATTATGCGCTGCACTTTTATATCTTCCAGATAGTCTTCCAGGCCTTTTATCAGACCATAGAAAGCCGTCTCAGCAGTGTTGGGTATAAAAGAAACTATCGTATTGCGCAGGTGGTATTCTAGAGCTTCCAGTACTGGTTTTGCCAGGTTGCGCCCTAGTGCCATGCGCTCTCTGTATATTTCCGGGTCGCTGCCACGGCTAAAGTAGATGCGCTCAAAGCTACAAGCTTTTAGCTCAGCCGCAGGCAGAATAGATACATTCTTTATTTGTCCGGCAGCATCTATGATGAGTGCATGGCCCGGTTGCAACTGGTGCACCTGTTCTTGCGTCACATTGAAGGTGGTCATTATAGCAGCCCTTTCCGATGCTGCTACTACCACATCTTCATCTATATAATAGTAACATGGGCGAATACCATTGGCGTCGCGCATCACAAAGCTATCTCCATTGCCTACCAGGCCGCTAAATACATAG
>CALRKH020000030.1:0-32201 GCA_943367855.1 Asaia bogorensis
CCTGTTACCCGTTATCTGCGTATTGGAACTTTGAGATTGATAAGGACCTCCTACAATCACGAAATCTTTGTCTGACGGATTAGTGATTGTTTGCAGGTTTTCGGCATCCCTAATAGTAAACTGAACCTGCACCTGATCTTTTACACCAATGCGTGTAGCACTGGCCTCAGCTGTAAAAACTACATTCTGAGCATTGGTATTAAAGCTGAGCACTGCCAACACTAGCAGCAAAAAACTATAACGCCACATATTATGAACAATGCGTTTCATTTCGAGGTAACTACAAAAATATACGGATTGTGGCGCTGGCAAAAAAAGGGAGGGTTAAAGCTACGTTAAAACGCAATAATATAAGTCCGCTTTAACACCCATTTGCTACATATCCTAATTCAATGGTATACCCATCCAGCTAAGCTTGGTAAACATTCCAGACCTCCCCATTTTACCCTTACTAAAGTATTTTTTCAACCATACTCGCTGCTCGTCTATCCTAGGTTCCAATTCATCCATGGTTTGCTTAAAGGTCACTATCATTGGTGCAAGGCTACTATCTGCTTGTTTAATACTGTTCACTTTATCTCTTGCCAATTTCAATGCCCTGTCCGATGCATCAAACATTGCTTGTATTTCTGCATCCGATTTAGTTGGCTTAAATTGCTTGTTGTAATAATTGATGTATCTATTGAAGCTATTCACACTTTCATTAAAGTCGTTTACTGCCGCATTGAACACCGCCCCATCAGCATTATGTTTATCTACTTTTTTCTTTTCAGCATAGTATTCTAGCTCTTGTTTTAAGTGCACAGCTTCATCATACACCATACCATTTTGTGTACCATTTCTTTCAAGCCGCTCCAATGCAGCTTCTTTCTGTTGCACTTCATTAAGAGTCCACCATTTAGCCAGTGTATCCGCATAAGTAAAAATTGGCGACTTTGATACACCCAATAACTTACCTTGGTTAAACTCATCAAATGAGAAAGGATGATCCAATAGTTGCCACATCATATCAAATGGCATATGTGTTTTAACAAAAACAGCAGGCAATGTTTCATAAAATTCATTATTGAGCTTTCTGGTAAATTTCCCTTCTTGCACATAGCCCGAAGCCCAGGTTGGGTCATACAAACGCCATTTACCGCCCCTTTCTACAGCACACCACCCATGTGGCATGTAATCCATACGGCCATTCTGCATGGTATATCCCCTCACCACATATGCCCTGTATCCCATTTTGGTGCATATCTCTGCAAATACTGCCGAATAATGTGCACAAACTCCCGTTTTGGTACTCATTGCTCTGGCTATTCTTGCCTCTTGTGTTTCTCTAAAGTTGATATTGTACATATTAGGTACATCATAGGTAAAACTTGATGCAACCCAGTAAAATGCAGCTCGTATTTTATTACTATCCTCAGCAATGTTTGATTCTATATACTTTGCCACATCTGAAGTTCTCGCAGTTTGAGATACAGGTATCGCAGTCATTTTTTTATCCACCTGCACCCACCTGCCAGTAACCATACCTGTCTGTCCATTTGCACTAAATCCCACAATTACCACTGTCATTAGCAGTAGCATTACACACTTACTTTTCATAAGGTTTCAAAGTTAGTAGAATTACGAACATACATTCCAAAGCTATCTACTACGTTCACTATATTTACGCTGTGTTTTATGATGTTCATGTTCATCAAACCTCTTATACTAGTGCACCAGATGTATGTAGTATAGTAAGCTTGTACAAAAACTTTACTTATGCTCAGCATTATAAGTATGCTTCTATAGGCATTCATCCTTGGTATGCCACTGGCAATTCAGAAGAATTGAATCAGCTAAAAAACTCTTTATCGCTACCCAATGTAATTGCTATAGGTGAGTTTGGTCTTGACAAATTATGTAACACTCCATGGCAACTTCAATTATCTATTTGTCAAAAACAACTTGAACTAGCAAACCTACATTCAAAACCTATCATTATTCATTGCGTAAAAGCACATAGCGAAATGCTAACCCTAATTAAAAACGCAGCATTTGCACAACCATTTGTATTTCATGGCTTCAATCGCAAAACAACAATCCTGCATCAATTACTTGATACAGGTGCATACATCTCTTTTGGTGCCGATCTACTTCGCAACAAATCTACTATAGAGTCTTTAGCTGCTACCCCTGCCGATAAACTTTTATTTGAAACCGACGATAGCGGTATAACAATAGATACTATATACACCAAAGCAGCCGAAGTTCGGAAAACAAACATTTATGACATTATTTTGCAGGTAGAACTTAACTGCAAAAAAGTCTTTGGTTTATGATGGATACTGCTTGGTTATCGCGCACAGAGTTACTTATTGGCAAAGAAAACCTGAACAAATTAATCAATAGCCATGTGCTAGTTGTAGGTATGGGTGGCGTAGGCTCATTTGCAGCAGAATTTATTTGTCGTGCGGGCGTGGGCAAAATGACCATTATTGATGGTGACGTTGTAGACCCAAGTAACAGAAACAGACAACTACCAGCATTAGCTACCACTCACGGTCAAAGCAAAGTGGAACTAATGGCTGATAGGCTAAAACAAATAAACCCCGAAATTCAACTGACAGTTATCAGAGAGTTTGTGCAGCCCGACAGAGTAGATGCAATGCTAGACGGAAACCCTAACTATGTTGTTGATGCCATAGATAGCATTACACCAAAACTAACCTTCCTCAAAGCAGCCTATTCACGTGGTCTAAATGTAGTTAGCTCCATGGGTGCTGGTGCAAAACTAGATCCTACCCGGCTTCAAGTAACCGATATATCCAAAACCTACAACTGCCCATTTGCACAGCAAATCCGCAAACAATTAAGAGACTATGGCATTCGCAAAGGCATTAAAGTAGTCTTCTCTCCCGAAGAACCTATAAAAGAATCGCTGATGCTAACAGATGGCTCTAATTATAAGAAATCTGCATACGGAACTATTTCTTATTTGCCTGCTACTTTTGGTGCAGCAGTTGCATCTGTTGTCATCAGAGATATTATTGGAAAACTCCCCTAAGCTACATTTTCTACCAATTTTGTATGCATCTTCTCGATTTTTACCGAGAAAAGACAATCGTTTGCCGAAAATCAGCTCTTTGCCCAATCATCGGCTGTAACTTTGCGCCCTCAGATACAGATATAGTACTATAAGACAATGGCAAGACCAAGAGATAATAAAAATGACGACCTACCAAAAGTAAAATTGACCAAAGAGTCGATGAGGGAGGCCATGATGATATTCAAATATATAAAGCCCTATAAAAGTACCTTCATAGCCGGCCTGATATTCATCACACTATCTGCTGGCACCACCATGACTTTTCCTTATATGCTAAAAGCACTTATAGATAGTGCTCATGGCTCCTTAAAGCTACCCTTCAACATCATGGTCAATATTACACCCACGCATATAGCCCTTGCTATGGTAGTGATATTGGTACTACAAATGATAGTGTCTTATTTCAGAATTTACCTTTTCACATTCGTTGGAGAAAATGCTGTAGGTGATATGCGCAAAGAGATTTATCAAAAGTTAGTAATGATGCCAATGAATTTCTTTGCTAACCGTCGTGTAGGTGAACTTTCTAGCAGAATAACAGCAGATGTGGCACAAATACAAGATGCAGTAACAGGTCTTATTGCTGAGCTACTAAGAGGCATTGTAACTATGATTATTGGTTTAATACTCATATTTTTCTTAAGCCCCAAAATGACAGCACTTATGTTATCTGTAGTGCCAGTCATCATAGTTATTGCATTGATATTTGGCCGATATATTCGCAAAATGTCAAGAAAAACTCAAGACCAACTGGCTGAATCTAATACCGTGGTGCAAGAAACCCTTTTAGGAATCAACAATGTAAAAGCATTTTCTAACGAGTGGCTAGAAATAGACCGATATAAACAAAATGTTTCAAACGTAGTAGATACAGCTGTACAAAACAGCAAATACAGAGGTGCATTTGTTTCTTTTATGTTGTTTAGCGTGTTTGGTGCCATAGTATTAGTAGTTTGGTATGGTGCAGGTCTCATGCAGCAAAAACTGCTCTCCTTTGGAGATCTTACAGCATTTGTTGTTTACACTGCTTTTGTTGGAGGCACTATGGCAGGCTTTGCCGAAATTTTCAGTCAGCTCCAAAAAACTATAGGTGCTACCCAAAGAGTAAGAGAAATTCTAAAAGAAATTCCTGAAGACGTAGCTACCGAAAACGTTGCAGTAGCTCCACAATATCAACTTAAAGGCAACGTGACCCTAGAGCATATAGCATTTGCTTATCCTTCACGTCCCGAAATTCAGGTAATTAAAGATATAAGCATACATGCAAAGGCTGGACAGCAGATAGCTATAGTTGGTCCTAGTGGTGCTGGCAAAAGCACAATAGTGGGCCTCTTACTTCAGTTTTACCAACAAACTAATGGTCAGATTTTCTTCGACGGCATCAATGCCGCTCAAATACCACTAACTCAACTTAGAAAACAAATAGCGCTAGTACCTCAAGATATTATGTTATTTGGTGGCACCATCTTAGAAAATATTGCATACGGTCTACCCGGGGCAACGGCAGAGCAAGTAGTAGAAGCTGCTAAAAAAGCTAACGCTGATGACTTTATAAGCTCTTTCCCAGAAGGTTATAATACAATTGTAGGTGAACGTGGCGTGAAACTTTCTGGAGGCCAGCGTCAGCGCATTGCTATTGCTCGTGCAATTTTGAAAGATCCAGTTATTCTTCTGTTAGATGAAGCTACATCCAGTCTCGATTCAGAATCTGAAGCATTGGTTCAAGATGCGCTAAACAACCTTATGAAAAACCGCACTTCTTTTGTCATAGCTCACAGATTATCTACTATTCGCAATGCTGACCAAATAATAGTGCTGGAAAGTGGGATGGTAAAAGAAGCTGGCACACATAGCGAGCTTATTACCATCGAAGATGGCCTATATCGCAGCTTGAACCGACTCCAACAAATGGACTAATTTTTCAAGCAATTCAGTTACTAAAAACAAATTGGGCTACGATGTCAACATCGTAGCCCAATTGCTATTAATCTAGATACATTAATTATCCCTGAGCACTTCCAGAAAATATAGCACTCACATACTCCCTATTCAAGCGAGCTATGTTTTCTAGCGAAATTCCCTTAGGACATTCAGCTTCGCAAGCACCTATGTTTGTGCAACTACCAAAGCCTTCTTCATCCATTTGGTTAATCATGTTCACAGCGCGAGACTTACGCTCTGGTTCTCCCTGTGGCAACAATGCAAGGTGAGATACCTTAGCAGACACAAACAACATTGCCGAAGCATTAGGACATGCTGCCACACAAGCACCACAACCTATGCAAGTTGCAGCTGCAAATGCATCATCTGCTTTTTGCTTTTCAATAGGTAGCGCATTTGCATCTACAGCATTACCTGTATTCACAGACACATAGCCACCTGCAGCTATTATACGGTCAAATGACCTTCTATCTACCACCAAATCTTTAATTACCGGGAAGGCATCTGCCCTCCATGGCTCTACTACAATAGTATCACCATCTTTATACTCGCGCATGTGCAGTTGGCAGGTAGTTGTTTGGTGCCATGGCCCGTGTGCGCGTCCATTTATGTACATACTACACATACCACATATGCCCTCACGACAGTCATGGTCGAACGCTATTGGCTCTTTCCCCTCTGCAACAAGTTGTTCATTCAACACATCAAACATCTCCAGAAAAGACATTTCAGAAGAAACATTCTTTACCTGAAAAGTTTCAAAAGCTCCCTTAGTCTTGTTATTCTTCTGACGCCACACTTTTAGCGTGAGGTTCATATTATAGTGTTCCATAAAACTAATTCTAGTTTGACTTCGTTATCTAATACAATTATTTATAGCTTCTCTGACTTGGATGTACTACTTCGTAATTCAATGGTTCTTTATGCAACTCATAGTTACTTTCACCTTTGTATTCCCAAGCAGCTACATACATATAATTTTGATCATCACGCAGTGCCTCTCCATCTTCTGTTTGAGACTCCTCTCGGAAGTGACCACCACAGCTTTCTTTTCTATCTAGCGCATCTATACACATCAATTCTCCCAACTCTAAAAAGTCTGCAACCCTTCCAGCTTTATCAAGCTCAGGATTGAATCCTTCTTTATCACCAGGCACACGCACATTAGTCCAAAACTCTTTTCTTAGAGCACGAATTTCCTCAATTGCTTGCTTTAATCCTTGCTCGTTTCTAGCCATACCGCACTTATCCCACATTATTTTACCCAATCTCTTATGAAAACTCTCAACACTCTCCTTACCGTTAATGCTCATCAGCTTGTTAATACGGTCTGCCACTTCTTTTTCAGCAGCTACAAAAGCAGGATGGTCTGTTGGTATAGCCTTTGTGCGTATATCATCTGCCAGATTGTTTCCTAATGTATAGGGTATTACAAAATATCCGTCTGCCAATCCTTGCATCAGTGCCGAAGCTCCAAGACGGTTAGCTCCATGATCACTAAAATTAGCCTCACCTAGTGCATACAAGTTAGGTACAGTTGTCATCAACTCATAGTCTACCCACAAGCCACCCATTGTATAGTGCACTGCGGGATATATACGCATTGGCACTTCATACGGATTTTCGCCTGTTATTTTCGCATACATATCAAACAAGTTGCCGTATTTCTCAGCTACCACATCCTTACCCATTGCTACAATAGTAGCTTTATCAAGGTTGTGTTTACCTTGTTTGTTAGCTTCCGTACGTCCATAACGTTCAATAGCCGATGCAAAATCAAGATATACAGCCATTTTTGACGAGCCTACACCATATCCAGCATCACAACGCTCCTTAGCAGCACGGCTAGCCACGTCTCTCGGCACCAAGTTACCAAACGCTGGATAACGACGCTCCAGATAATAGTCGCGCTCTTCTTCTGGTATATCTGTTGGCTTGCGGTTATCTCCTTGCTTTTTAGGTACCCAAATTCTTCCGTCATTTCGTAGAGATTCAGACATCAAAGTCAACTTTGATTGATGGTCTCCACTCACTGGTATACATGTAGGATGTATCTGCGTGAAACAAGGATTGCCGAAATGTGCACCTTTACGATGCGCTTTCCATGCTGCAGTCACATTGCTACCCATTGCATTGGTTGACAGATAAAATACGTTTCCATAACCACCTGTACACAATAATACTGCGTGCCCAAAATGACGCTCCAATTCGCCAGTCACCAAGTTCTTAGCTATTATGCCACGAGCCTTACCATCAATTATTACCACATCCAGCATCTCATGACGTGAATACATGGTCACATTACCCAGTGCCACCTGGCGTTCTAATGCCTGATAAGCACCTATTAAGAGCTGTTGACCTGTTTGGCCCGCAGCATAAAACGTACGCTGTACTTGTGTACCACCAAATGAACGGTTACTAAGCAATCCACCATACTCACGTGCAAAAGGTACACCCTGTGCCACACACTGATCAATGATGTTGGCACTCACCTCTGCAAGACGATGAACGTTAGCTTCGCGAGCACGATAGTCACCACCTTTTATTGTGTCATAAAACAAACGATAAGTACTGTCACCATCGTTCTGATAGTTTTTTGCAGCGTTGATACCACCTTGTGCAGCTATAGAGTGTGCACGGCGTGGGCTATCCTGAAAACAGAATGCCTTTACCTTATAACCCATTTCTCCTAGCGATGCCGCAGCAGATGCTCCAGCCAAACCCGTTCCCACCACAATAATCTCCAATTGTCTCTTGTTTGCTGGGTTCACCAACTTACAAGTAGATTTATATTGCTCCCACTTCTTAGCCAGCTCTCCGGCCGGTATTCTTGCATTAAGCGCCATATCTAAATGATTCAAAAAAGTCCTTAAAGTCAATTACTTATAAAGCCGGACTGTGCCAGCAATAAATTCATATTAATGTGCGCAAGACACAAAGTGCATGTACACAGGCATAGCAGCAAACAACAACGATATGATAACCGAAAACGCAACACCTATCGTGCGTATTGTAGCCTTATACTTGTGCGTGGTAAGTCCAAAAGTCTGAAACCCACTAAAAAATCCATGCATCAAGTGCCAAGCTAGTGACACACAACCTAGTATGTATACAATTACCACCCATGGTGCCGAAAACACCCTTGCCATCTCTTCATATAAAGTTTCTTCTCTCCAAGATGGATCGAAAGCTTGACCATAACGGTTAGGAGCCCAGAAGTGAACTAAGTGAAGAATCAAAAACAACAATATCAACGTACCCAACAAACCCATTGAGCGGCTATACCAGCGGCTGGTCTTGTTTCCAGCTTTCACCGCATATCCCTCACTCCTACGCGACATATTTTTGCGCCAAAGGCCCAATCCCTGCACCATGTGAATGATAAGACCAGCAAACAAGCCAATCTCCATGATACGAACAGCTACATTACCACCCATAAACGAAGCAGCCTCTGTAAAGCGCTTTCCTCCGTCGTTCCAAAATATCATTGCATTCACATAGCAATGCACCACTAGAAACAGTATCAGAAACAGTCCTGTTCCACCTACCAAAATTTTCCTACCTATCGACGTACTAAATTGATTTTTCCAGTTCATTATCCGGATGTATTTAAGAGTTTTTCTGCTTGTGGGTTACAAAGATAATGCCTGATTAATAAAATCACAATAAAAAACGAATATCCCTTTATCAAGAATATTACAGTAAAATCAAGCATTCTGGCACAATTTGTGTATTTCATGTTAATACATTTATTTCCCGATTGTGAAAATCAATGTGTTCGTTCAAATACAGTTCCCCCTTATATTTGCTTTTACCAAAAATTCACAAAAAGATTAAAAAATGAACAAAAAAGTGCTTTGCTGCTGGCTCATTGCCCTATTCGTACTCATTTCAGGCAACATTTGGGCTCACAAAAATGCTATGGATGCTTTCATCAACAGAGTAAAGCAATCCTCCAGTTTCTCCAATGTAAGTAATATTTGGCAAGCTAATCACAACTTCGACAAAACCGAACTACTCAAAAATGTTGAAGATGTACAACCACTTACCATCGACTACACACAAGTAGCTTTGCTCATACAATCTAAAAAGCATGCCATCAGCCTCACTGTTCCTGGCATAGGCGGTGGTTATTACACCCTCGAGCTTGCTCAATACAATATTCTGGCTAATGACTTCGAAGTTCACGCTCGTGGCGAAAATAATAGCGACAAAAAGGTAGACTACACACCAGGTGTCTATTACAGAGGTGTTGTAAAAGGCATCGAAGGCTCTATCGCAGCTTTCTCATTCTTCAACAATGAGGTTTATGGCATCTTTTCTATACCCGGCGATGGCAACTACGTGCTCGTTCCCAATACAACTGTTGGCAAGGCTTACGACTACAACCAAAACTACATCCTTTACAACGATAACGCAATCAAAAACCCAGACCTCCTGCGCCACTGTGCAAACGATGAACTACCCTTTGCCGATGATATGGCAAATGCAGCTGCCAAAAACACAAATACTTTCCTCAACAACGAAGTCTTTGTAAGCTGCAAGGAAGTAAGAGTAATGGAAGTAGCCGACTTTGCCACTTATCAAACTAAAGGCAATAGCACCACAAATGTTACCAACTACCTCACTGCCTTATTCAACAATCAGGCTACTATTTACCGCAACGAAGGTTTACCCATTACACTCAAATATGTACAAATCAACACTACTACCGATGAATACCAAACTATCACTCTAGCTGCTTCTATACGTTTTCTCAAAAAATTTGGATGGGTAACAAAAAATGCACTCAATGGCTGCGACCTTGCACTCCTATTTTCTTCAAAGTTCAATAGTGGCTATGGAGCATTGGGTGGCGTAGCATGGTTGCGATCTATGTGCACCAACTACCGCACTTCAGATTCTGGTGGCCCTTACGGATACATCAACATCAGCAATGCATCTGTAGTCAACTTCCCTACATACAGCTCTGATGTACTCGTTGCAGCTCACGAAATGGGCCATATTGTAGGCTCACCACACACACATGCATGCACTTGGAATCCCCCTGCACGCAATACTGCAATAGACAGATGCTACACGCTCGAAGGCTCTTGCCCCAATCCTTCACCACTCCACCCTTCAGGTGGTGGCACTATTATGAGTTATTGCCACCTGGTATCAGGCGTGGGCATCAACTTTACCAAAGGTTTTGGCAAGCAGCCTGGCGATACCATTCGTCGATTTATCAATAGTCGTTTCACTGCTTCAGCATCTTGTGGTGCGGTCTTTCTTCCTACGGTTGCTGTTGCTACTGCCAATAGAACCTACACCGCCAATCGTCAATGTACCGATATATCAGGAGGAGTAGCAACTACTTATTACTGGAAAGACAACCATTCTGCCGACCATTCCGACGATACACTTGTTCTCATGGTTAGAGCTAATGGCAATAATATAGGAAACCTTGATTCTACTGGCTTTGATGTTATTACTGGCACCTTAGCTGGCTATGGCGGCGGCACAGGCACCGAGTTCAACTTCCCCTCAGGCACAGTAGGCGTGCCAAGCACAGGCAAACGCATCGCTATGCGACGCTACTGGAAAATCACTACGCCTACTACACCTACTATCACCACACCTGTTGAGGTTATATTCCCATTCCGCAACACTGACACTAGCGATGTAAGCGGAAGTGTACCTGGTGCAACACCTATTGCAAACTACTACATGTACAAAGCCAATAGCCCTGTTGACCCAATCCCAGGAAGTGGCTTCACTGGTGCCACACCATCCAACTTCACTATTTATACCAATGGCGCTACTTCATCTACTACCAATTGGGCGCTAACTACATCAGGAACTACCATGTTTGCTAGTATGAAGATGACCAATTTAGCAGGTGGCGGTACTGGCTTTTATCACACCCTGCTTGCAGGAGTAGATGATATCAATTACACCAAAACTGCAATAGACATTTACCCCAATCCCACATCAAGTGAGTGGTATATCAACATCGCAAACGATGCTCCAGGAAAGGCTTACACAATTACCATGCTCACCGCCGACGGCCGTCTTGTAGCTACGCAAAATATTTATTCTGGCACTAATAATGTAATTAGCGCGGCTAGCCTACCTGCAGGTGTTTATTACTATCGTATAGTAGGTGCAGAAAACGTATACACTGGCAGCCTAATCAAGAATTAACAGCTAGACAATATCATACACAAGAGAGGGGATACAATAAATTGTATCCCCTCTCTTGTGTTAATCAAAATCTCAAAAGATTTTACTTTGCCTGCTTAGTGTGTGTGGACGAACTTTTTACAGGTGTGCGCTTTTTAGTAGCATCCGCATTTGGAGCAGATTTGCTTGCTACAGGTTGCGCATTACTACCATTTGATGTAGTAGCCAATGGTGTTACTAGCTGTTGATTTGTTTTTTGTGTCTGAGCGTTAGAAACTGTAGAACCTATCAGTATCATCGCAATTACAGCAAGTATCTTGTTCATATTCTGTAGTTTTTTCTTTTCGTAAAAATAAGACATTATTTATTCCATCCAGCAATACCCTACTACTCCTGCCACAAAAATGGAAACAATATCAACCCTAGTGCTATTATAAGTGCATCTAGCCCAACCAGCACACCTACTAGTCCCCACCAACCAGGCATATATACCGGTGCCAGTGCAGCCGATGCCAGCTTACTAAGCATCATCAGCAATGGGGCCAGCAGCGGAAAACCTAATATAGCCATCAGCGAAGATCCTTGCTGCGCCCGAGCAGCTATGGCAGATAGAAAAGTAAACACCACCGCCAGACTCAAGCTTCCTGTTACCCCAAACAACACATACATCCACCCTTGCACAGGCGGCCAACCTAGCATTAATCCAAACAAAGCCATACTAACCAAGGTCATAGCTGCCATCATCACCACACTATATACCATCTTTGCCAGCAAAAAAGTTGTAGGCTTTACTATTGTAAAGTAATACCTAAACCTATTAGGATGCTCCTGCAAAAAACTCTTAGCCATAGAATTTACCGCCACAAAAAGCTGCGTTAGCCAAAACAATGCATTCCATACCCTAGCCTCTGGCTGACCATTCATAGAGTATATCACAAACACCGTACTACCAACATACAATACAACCCCAAAAAACGCATGACGCTGCCGCCACTCCATCAAAAAATCTTTGCGCAGCAACGACACAAAAGAAGACGATAACATAACTGCAAATATAGCGCTTAGCACACACTTTTTTACATCAATCAAAAAATATGTGTCGCCCGAAAACCTTACCTGTAGCGACTTTCAACAAAAAACTCAATCATTAAGAAAAAAAATTTCCGATAAAATGTTTGTTTATTTACAACCCGTATCTATCTTTGCAATCCCAATCGCAACCAAGCCAATACAAATGGCTTAAGCGAAAAAGGAAAAAGTTCTTAAGTATAATGCGGAAGTAGCTCAGTTGGTAGAGCACAACCTTGCCAAGGTTGGGGTCGCGGGTTCGAGTCTCGTCTTCCGCTCAGATAAAAATTCCAGACTATTTAGTTTGGAATTTTTTATTTGTAGCAATCGCTAATTTTATTAGCTTGCAGCAAGGTTGCCCTGGTGGCGGAATAGGTAGACGCGCAGGACTTAAAATCCTGTTTGCCGCAAGGCGAGTACGGGTTCGATTCCCGTCTGGGGCACAAAAATGAGAAAGGGAGCGGTGAGCGAGTGCGAACCCTCCCTTTTCCATTTTCCCCTCCGCTCTCACTCTCTTCCCCGCTCCAAAAAGAGTATCTTCATCCTATGTTTCTATATGAGAATCTCGATATTTTTGCTACTATTATGAAAAAATATATTCAATCAGAAAAATAGCACAATCTGATATCACCAAACACAATAGAAAACAACAACTGTGTGAGCACCGCTACAACCAATTATCAAAATCACTGTACATTAACCCCACATCACACACCAATATGACACTCGAAATCTGCTGCTACAATCTCCAGTCTTGCCACATAGCACAGCAAGCCGGCGCCCACCGCATAGAGCTCTGCGCCTCCCCACACGAGGGCGGCACCACACCATCCTACGGCATGCTAGCCATTGCTATCAGCCAGCTCACCATCCCCATCTTCCCCATGATACGCCCCCGTGGTGGCAACTTCATCTATACCCCTCACGAAGTCGAAGCCATGCTACTCGACATTCAAACCTGCAAAAACCTCGGCTACCAAGGTATAGTAGCAGGCTGCCTCACCCCTCACGGCACCATCGATGTCCCCCTCATGAGCCGCATCGTGCAGCACGCCCACCCCATGTCTGTCACCTTCCACAAAGCATTCGATCGCACCACAAATCCACTCCTATCACTACAAGATGTTATAGACACAGGCTGCACACGCCTACTCACCTCAGGCGGCGCAGCCACAGCTACCCTGGGGCTACCTATGCTACAGCAACTCATCACAGCTGCAGCTGGTCGCATCACCATCATGCCCGGTGGTGGCGTCCGCTCCAGCAATCTCGCAGCACTCAGGGCAGCACTCCCCACCACCCAATTCCACTCGTCTGGCATCATCTCCCCCGATGAGCTTTTTACCGCTCACCCAGCCGAGGTAGCAGCCATGGTTGCTACCCTAGCCCATTGATTATCAGCCATTTGTCAACATTTTTGTACATTAGTCCCAGCTACAACACTGCTAGCCACAACCAGTAAAATATTATTATTTCACATAGCTCACATTGTTCTACAACATACTACAAATGAAGAAACTACTGCTCGCTCTACTGCTATTGCCAGCCGCATCTTTCGCACAGTCACTCACCGAGGCCAACTACAAAATCTACTCCATTAGCAAAGCAAAAGAAGTCACTATCAAAGAAGTCATCTCTGATATGGCCAACTACGATGTGCTATTCTTTGGCGAGGAGCACAACGATAGCGTGGCTCACCACCTAGAGCAGTCAATCTTAGAGCTCATGCACCTCAAGTTTGGCAGCAATCTCGCCCTATCCCTCGAGATGTTCGATAGAGATGTGCAACCAGTAATGGATGAGTACCTGCAAGGCTATATACGCGAAAAACACTTCCGCAAAGACGCTCGTGTCTGGAGCAACTATACCAACTATCGCCCTATGGTAGAGTATGCCAAAGAAAATAAGCTAGATGTTATCTGCGCCAATGCTGCCACCCGCTACACCAATCTGGTAGGCCGCAAAGGTCAGTCAGCACTCAAAGACCTTCCAGAGTCTTCTAAAGAAAACTTCGCTCCCGTCCCATACGATACCGCCACAGGCAAATACTACAAAAAGCTAATGGCACTTCAGCACTCCCCTTCCGACACTGCCGCCACCAAGCACATGATGTCTTCTTTCAACATGATTCAGGCGCAGTCACTTTGGGATGCTACCATGGCACACTCCATTGCTCGCTACATCAAAAAAAATAAAAGCAAAAAAATAATGCAAGTCAATGGTCGCTTCCATAGCGATGAGGGTTTTGCTATCCATCGCCAGCTCACCAGCTACAACTCCAAGCTTTCTAGCCTCATCATCTCCTGCACTTCAGATAGTTCATTCCCCAATATTCAGTGGGAGCAACACACCAAAAACGGCGACTATATCATCATCACCGACCCCAAAGTACCCAAAACCTACTCCGAATAATAAATTGCCTAAACTGTTAAATCTCTGTTCATTATTAACACCGCTTTTTTAGTTTGCTATTTTTGCCGCTAAATTCCTCCTCAATTGAGAATCTACACCGAAAATCTGGTTAAGCAATATGGCAAACGTACTGTTGTCAATAATGTCTCATTCGAGGTGAGCCAGGGAGAGATTGTAGGTCTGCTTGGCCCCAATGGTGCTGGCAAAACCACCTCTTTCTACATGGTTGTTGGCATCGTGCGTCCCGATAAAGGTGCAGTCTATCTCGACAATCAGGAGATCACAAAACTCCCTATGTACAAGCGGGCACAGATGGGAATCGGCTACCTGCCACAAGAAACCTCCATCTTTCGAAAGCTCTCCGTTGCCGATAATATTGCTGCCGTTTTAGAGATGACCAAACTCACCAAAGCTCAGCAGCAGCACAAGCTGGAAGAACTACTCGATGAGTTTAGCCTGCAGCATGTGCGCAAGAGTCCAGGAGATGTATTAAGTGGTGGAGAAAAAAGACGCACTGAGATTGCACGCGCCCTAGCTGTCAATCCTAAGTTTATTTTGCTCGATGAGCCTTTCGCAGGCATAGACCCTATAGCCGTAGAGGATATCCAAACCATTGTGGCTACCCTCAAATACAAAAATATTGGCATCCTCATCACCGATCACAACGTACAGGAAACGCTCTCTATCACAGACCGTGCCTACCTCCTTTTCGAAGGTCGAATACTAAAGGCTGGCTCTGCCGAGGAATTAGCATTAGACGAACAAGTAAGAAAAGTTTATCTTGGTCAGAATTTCGAACTAAAAAGAAAAGATTACCTCAAACAAGCTGCCGCTAAAGCTCAGCAGCTATAGCCTATATCACCTGCTAGCCGAAACAACATTTTTATCATGAGTCTATTTATCAGTCCGGCATTTAGGGGGTTTATCAAATTGCGACAAAGCGCAATTGACAACTTCACGCACAATCCCATAGATACACAACAGCAGGTTTTCCACCAGCTCATAGGCTCAGCCCAGTTCACCGAATACGGCAAAAAATACCGTTTCGAAGACTTCAATAGCACCAACGATTTCAAGAAATCAGTACCCATCAACGATTACGAAACACTAAAACCATATATACAGCGTATTCTAGAGGGTAATCAAAATATACTATGGCCTTCTCCTATCAAGTGGTTTGCTAAGTCTAGCGGAACCACTAGCGACAAAAGTAAATTCATACCCGTATCCAAAGAATCTTTAGACGATAATCACTACCGTGGCGCAAGGGATGTTTTGGCGCTCTACCTTCGCCAAAACCAGGCTAGCAATCTCACCGATGGCAAATGTTTGGTCTTGGGAGGCAGTCATCAAATCAATCAGCTCAACGCCGCATCTTTCTTCGGCGATCTTTCAGCAGTCATGCTACAAAACATGCCTTTTGCCGGTCAGCTATTTCGCCTGCCCGAGCTCTCTATCGCCCTCATGACAGAGTGGGAAGAAAAGATAGAGAGAATGGCAAATAGCACTATAAACGAAAACGTCACTTATATAGCGGGTGTCCCCACTTGGACACTTGTACTCATAAAGCGTATATTCGAGATTACTGGCAAAAATAACCTCCTCGACATTTGGCCCAATTTGGAGTTATACATCCATGGTGGTGTCAACTTCACACCCTATCGTCGCCAGTTCGAACAATTAATTCCTTCTCCTCGCATGAACTATAGAGAAACCTACAACGCTTCTGAAGGTTTCTTCGCTGCACAAGACCGCGACGATGAAGAAGGCATGCTACTATTTTTAAACCACGGCATTTACTATGAGTTTATGCCAATGGATGAGTATGGTAAGGAAAACCCTCGCACACTCTCACTCAAAGAAGTAGAGCTCAACAAAAACTATGCTATTGTCATTAGCACCAATGGAGGCCTGTGGCGCTATCTTGTTGGCGATACAATACAATTCACTTCCCTTACACCATTCCGCATCAAAGTGTCAGGTAGGCTCAAACATTTCATCAATGCATTTGGCGAAGAGGTCATTGTAGACAATGCCGACAATGCCATTGCTATTGCTTGTGCCGAAACTGGTGCTGTAGTGTCCGACTATTCAGCTGCTCCAGTTTACATGACTGGCGAAAGTAATGGAGCTCACGAATGGATTATTGAGTTCGAACACCTTCCCGTACCTGTTGAGCTTTTTACCAACCTCTTAGACAAGTCATTGCAGGCCATCAACTCCGACTACGAGGCCAAACGATACAAAGACATAGCCTTGCGCATGCCTATAGTACACCGTATGCCCAAAGATGGTTTTAAACGTTGGCTCAAAGACAATGGTAAATTAGGCGGGCAGCACAAAGTACCTCGCCTCAGCAACGATCGCACACACCTCGAGGAGATGCTAAAGTATGTTTACACTTCAAGCCCTACTTCCTCTTCGGCTGCGGAGTCTGCTTAGCAGTTCCCCTACCATTAGGCACTCTATTGGTAGGCTTTGCGCCCTTGCTTGCTTTCACTTTCTGCGATTGTTGCCCCGTTGTTGATTTATCAGTTAAGCGCTTTACTGGTCCAGCGGGTCTATTCCTTTTCTTATCTGCCGCACTTTCAGTTTTGGTCGATGATGCCACCAATTCATTCATCTTGTCTATCTCAGCAGCAGTCAGATATCGCCATTTACCCACTGGCAGGTCACCCAATTGCAAATTCATTATTCTCACACGTGTTAGAGTTTGCACCTTATAGCCAAAGTACTCACACATACGCCTTATTTGCCGGTTTAGCCCTTGTGTCAGCACTATCCTAAACCTCCTGCCTCCTTCTTGTCTTATAAAACACTTTTTAGTTTTTGTACCCAATATCGGCACACCTTCACCCATGCCTCTTATAAATTCTGGTGTTATGGCCTGGTCCACTGTCACCACATATTCTTTTTCATGGTTATTCGCCGCACGCAATATCTTGTTTACTATATCACCATCATTTGTCAAAATAATCAACCCATCAGAGTCCTTATCCAGCCTACCTACCGGAAAAATTCGTTTCGGAAAATTCATAAACGATATGATGTTAGTTGCATCTTTCAAATCTGTTGTGGAGGTTACACCTACAGGCTTATTCAGCACCAAATATATAGGGCGGGCTTGCTGTTTCATTTTCACTGGCTCTCCATCTACATCCACTCTGTCACCAGCATACACCCGTGCCCCCGGCAATACCAACTCACCATTTATTGTCACTCGCGCTTGCTCTATCAGTTTATCAGCTGCTCTTCTAGAGCAAAAACCGGTTGCACTTATGTATTTATTTAAGCTTATTCCTTCTGCTGCCATACTTGCAAAAATATCGAAACCTCGCTCGTATTTGACAGTAATTTAAAACTGCTGGTCTACTTGCTTTCGTTATCTTTGATACTGGCTGTAAGCAAAACAAAATCAGCTAAAACTAGTTCAATCAATAAGTTATTATGCTTCATAAAACAAAGATTATTGCTACTGTAGGCCCCGCCTGCAACACCTACGAAAAACTACTAGCGCTTGTTCACGCAGGGGTCAACGTATTTAGACTCAATTTCTCTCATGGCACACATGCACAACACCTCGAAGTAATTGACCACATCAAAAAAATCAATAGCACTTATCCGCTCAATGTTGCAATTCTTGCCGACCTGCAAGGTCCCAAACTTCGCGTTGGTGCTATAGAAAACAATGCACTCCAACTCAAAAAAGGAGACCGTTTCTACTTCACTAACGAAAAGTGTGTAGGCAATGCAGAGCAGGTTTATCTATCATACCCCAACTTTCATGCCGATGTAAAAACAGGTGAAAAAGTAATGCTTGATGACGGAAAAATAGAGGTAGTAGTAAAAGAAATAAGTGCTGACCATCGTGTTTTAGTAGAGGTACTTTCTCCCGGTTTACTATCATCCAATAAGGGTATCAACCTACCCGACACTCAAATCTCATTACCATCATTATCCGAAAAAGACCTCAACGACTTAGATTTTATCATATCTCAAGATATCGATTGGGTTGCATTATCGTTTGTGCGCAAGCCAGAAGATGTGAAACAACTTCGCGAAATTTTGAAATCAAAAAACAGTTGTGCTAAAATCATTTCAAAAATTGAAAAACCAGAAGCACTCAAACATCTTAGAGAGATTATTCTTGCTTCAGATGCGGTAATGGTTGCAAGAGGAGACTTAGGTGTTGAGCTACCTCTGGAGCAAATCCCAATGATTCAAAAAAACATCATCAGAAAATGTATTCATCGTGCCAAACCTGTCATTATAGCTACACAAATGATGGAAAGCATGATAGACAGGCCACGCCCCAACAGAAGTGAAATTACAGATGTTGCCAACGCTGTATTAGAAGGGGCAGATGCAGTAATGCTGAGTGGTGAAACAGCTATGGGGCAATATCCTGAGCAAGTCGTGAGAACAATGTCTAGCATAATAGCCGAAGTAGAAAAAGAAGAAACAGTCTATAACCGAAATCTTACTCCACAACCACACTCGCCTAGCTTCTTAAGCGATGCACTATGTTATAATGCATGCGAAATAGCTAGCGATATTAAAGCCGATGCTCTTATAGGTATGACATTATCTGGCTACACTGGTTTCATGCTTTCTAGCTTTCGTCCAAGGTCACCCTTATATATCTTCACCAAAACACAAACACTCATCAATCAATTGAGTCTCAGCTGGGGGGTACAAGCTTTCTTTTACGAAAAAGAAGAAAGTCTGGATCAAATCATAAACGACCAACACAATATCCTTAAAGAACTAGGTCTGCTCAAGTCAGGAGATGTAGTGGTCAATACTGGTAGCATACCTGTTGAAGAACACCTACCTACCAATATGCTCAAAATTTCTAAACTAACTTAATGAAAATAGAGTTGGGGTCAATTTATCTTGGTCCCAACTCTATTACTTCACACTGTCTCATCTCTGCACCATCTATCCCAAACCTGATTAGTGTCCTCACTTTGTGCCATCCATGCTTGCCTGCAGCTCCTGGGTTCATGTGCAAGCAGCCTATCTGCTGGTCATACATCACCTTCAGTATGTGCGAGTGTCCGCTAATAAATAACTTCGGACTACCTGCTTTTGCCATTTCCTTTTTTGTCAATGCTGTGTACCGCCCAGGATATCCCCCTATATGTATCATCAGCACTTCTACTTGCTCCACTACAAAGCGTAGCACCTCAGGGAATTCTATTCTTATATCATGCCCATCTATATTACCATAAACCCCTCTCAGTGGTTTGAACTTTGACAATTTTTCAATAACCTCCCTGCTCCCAAAATCACCAGCATGCCACACCTCATCGCAAGACTCAAAATGCCTAAACACAGCTTCATCCAGGTATCCATGTGTATCAGATATCAACCCTATTCTTTTCATATATCCACTAGCCGATTTTCTTTTTCATAATGCGCCCTCTATGTTGCATTCCCCATTTTCTTAGCGACTCTATTACATCGTTCAGAGATGCTGCATATGGTGTAAGCTCATAGCTCACCGTTACTGGTTTTGTATCATACACAGTTCGCACTACCAGTTGGTGCTGTTCCAGTTCTTTCAGCTCTTTAGATAGCATCTTGGGTGTAATGCCTATAGCACGATGTAGCTCCTTAAATCTAAATGTGCCAAACTGTAGTGCTATTATGATGGGCAACTTCCATTTACCACTTAATATCTCTAGTGCGTCCCGCACAGCAAGTAAATGAGTACTACATTCTTTCGAGTTATGTTCTGTCTGTTGCATAGTATACCTTAGGTAACCGGTATACAAATGTATATCGATATACTTTCTATACCAAACATACTGAGCTTTGCAAAAACAAATTGTATGAAGACACAAAAAATCATCTATTGGGCTACTACAGCTATTGTTGCGGGTATGATGCTCATGAGCAGTGGCATGTCACTATCTGGCAGCAAAGAAATGACAGAAAATTTCTCTAAATTAGGCTACCCACCCTACTTTTTGTACATCTTGGGAACATCCAAGTTATTAGGAGTAATTAGCATACTACAGCCAGTCTCTTATCGCCTGAGAGAATGGGCTTATGCAGGCTTTTCATTCGTATTCATTGGTGCCATATGGACACACTTAGCTACTAATACCCCTTTTACAGCAGCTGCTTTCTTGTTAGTGTTTGTCTTAATAAGCTCTTTCCTACACCCCAAAGTGAGAGCAAAATAATACCGCATCTGTTAAACCCTATCACTATGAAATCATTTCCATATTACTATAGTGAGCTTCCACCTCTTGTAATATCTCTTCTATTTGGTCCAAACTATCCGTACTCACTAGTTTTGTTCTAAACTCCTTCACATGAGATAGCCCTTTCAGATAACTCGCATAGTGTCGCCTCATTTCCAATATCCCCAGCTTGCTACCCTTCCATGCTACAGAGCCATGCAGGTGCTTTCTGCATGCCTGTAGTCGCTCTGCCACTGTTGGTGCTGGCATGTGCGTGCCAGTAGCCATGTAATGCTTTATTTCTCTAAATATCCACGGATATCCTATTGCCGCTCTACCTATCATGATGCCATCTACACCATATTTATTCTTGTAAGCCACTGCTTTCTCAGGGCTATCTATATCACCATTCCCAAAAATGGGTATCTGTATCCTGGGGTTGTTCTTTATTTTACCTATCAGCGTCCAGTCTGCATCGCCTTTATAAAGCTGCATTCTTGTTCGCCCATGTATAGACACCGCTTTTACACCTATGTCTTGCATGCGCTCCACTACCTCTTCTATATTTTTAGTGTCATTATCCCACCCCAACCTGGTTTTGATAGTTACAGGTAGCGTGGTCGACTTTATACACGCTTTAGTCAGCTTCACCATCAAATCAAGGTCTTTTAACACCGCCGCTCCTGCACCCTTACACACTACCTTTTTTACCGGACAACCAAAATTTATATCCAACAAATCCGGACTGGTAATATCCACTATCTTAGCCGATATAGCCATTGCCTCCTCATCTCCGCCAAAAATCTGTATCCCTATCGGCTTCTCATAGTCAAATATATCCAGCTTCTGTCTGCTCTTTATTGCATCCCTTATCAACCCCTCCGACGATATAAATTCAGTATACATCAAGTCGGCTCCATTTTCCTTACACACAGCTCTGAATGGCGGATCACTTACATCCTCCATTGGTGCCAACAACAACGGAAATTCACCAAGCTCTATTTTATCTATTCTTACCATCAGCTCACTTATGCCTGCAAAAGTAGCACATTAGGTCTTAGACATAAAAAGAAAAGACACCCAGCCCGACTATTAGCCCGACTGAATGCCCTAATATCATTTGATGTATAAGTTACTTTATGCAGCCCATATTGGTGCAGGCACCATTTCTGCCTCTCTTACCTGAGAGAACAGCAAACCTCCATTCACCAACTCTACAGGTTGTATGTCTTTTACAGCCAGTAGTCGCCAGCATATGGTTCTGCCATGCCTATCTACAAATGTAGACTCTTCCGACGATGCCGCTGCTCTTGCTTGAGACAGTGCTTGATGTTCATCATCGGCAAAAACTAGGCGCCATTGCTCTTCATACTGATCTGTTTGCCTACCATCGCATTCTATACTATATATAATTTGTGCTGTGAAGGTGCGCATAAGGAATAATTAAGTGTGTTAGTTATTGTTGACAGGAAATACTCTAATTAATATGATTTGATTTCGATACTACCAAACGTACAGTTACCAGTAAGTATCAACTTTTTCTTTATCTCATTGGGTTGGCTTGCATGTATCACTCGCTCATCTTCTACCGTGCCAAACGCTGGTTTTATCTCATTCTGCAACTCCCAATTGGGGGGCACCACCAGCTCTATTCCCCCAAAAGCAACCCTACAATCTAACAATATAGACTCCGTAGTAAAGTCAGCCTGATTCAAGTTAATCTCACTACCACCAAACGCTACAGATACACTACCACCTCTAAAGTCCTTCGATGTAATGATTTCCTTTCTACCTCCAAAAGCCACATCTATTACAAGCCTGCTATTATCGTTAAAGTGCGGTATTGTTGAACTATTACAATTCAAGTTATACTTGGGCCGCTTAGGTCTTATCGCCATCATCACACCAAATATGATCAACAATATGGGCCACACAAAATTCCGAGAAGACCTACCCATTATCTCAAATGAGGGTATCAGATTAGCTACTCCTATCAGCACCAATATCCACCACGCATTGTTCGAAAAACCATTCTTCACTCCTATACCAAGACCTATAACCACTAGTATCACCGGCCATGTGAAACGGAAACCAAATGGCAAAAATCCCATCAACTTTAGCAGATAAAACAAACCCAGCGCCGCTATGATGAGGCCAAACACAATCCTCCCTCCAGGGTTCTTCTCCCTATGTCGGTAATTGCGTTGGTCAAAATTCGTATTGTCCATACTTCTATTCTATTAACAATACAAAAGTAGACCCACCACATCTAATCAAGTATTACTATTAGGTAAGCCATATAGGTGTAACGGTAAAACACCAACTTTTGTCGGTAAACACATACACACATCCCACCGCACTACCATTTACCGCGCGCCACCCACTACTGCACAGGCACCACTCTGTAGCCCCTCGCCATCAGTAGCGCCAGCACGCCATTGGCTCCAGCTAGGTGCCCAGCCCCTACTGCAAAGAACACCGACCCCTCTTTCATATACGCACTCATGCGCTCCATCCACTTCTTATTCCTATCATCCACTAGTTCTTTACTAGCAGCGCCTATTCCATCTTTTCCTTCTATCAGTGTGTGCAGTTTTTCTATGTCCTGCTGCTTGTAGGCAGCTATCATATCATCAAAGTCCAGCTCCGATTGTCCCCTACCAGTCACCACATCCATGATACCCTTCACTACACTATCTATAGGTATCACATCCAGTGCTGCTAGCTGATCTTGTATTGTTTCCAGCCCCAACACTTCTTTACTGCCAGCCTTTGCTAGCTTCATCAGGTATTCTTCATACGATGTTGAGCTATCACACACTACAGCCTTCTTTGTTGTCAGCATCATTTGCAGCCCTACAGGTTTCATCAGCTCTGCCATTCGCACATCCATTCCCACCGAGTCCTTCATATATTTTTTCAGCAACTCATACTCTGCGGCACTAAAGTAGCTACTCAGTTTCTTACCACTCATATCCATCATAGCCTGGCTGGCCGATAGCAGCAATGCTGGGTCATCTAGGTCCATCTCCAGACATAGCTTATTACTAGCCTTTAGCGATGCCCCCATAGGCTCCGTCCACACAAAGTCATTCTTACATATCAGGTGTATAGTCCCAAACACATAAGACGTTTCCTTTAGCCCATTCCCACTCACCTTCCACAGCAGCGATTTGGCTTGCTGTGCCTCCGCCACACTACTCACCAACATACCTACCAGCACCCATGCCAGCATCACTATTCTCTTCATCATTCGCTATCATTTTGCACCTCGTTCTGAGGCATTACAAAAAAGGCCACACAGCGCAGCGGCTTAGAGAAGCTCATCACACGCTCCCATACACTTACCTTGGCTTTAGCCAGCTCATGCATCTTCGGCCAGTAATACACCAATTGCGCCAACTCACTTTCCGTCAGTGGCACAGATGCATATTTCTGCTTCAGATACAATGCTATAAACCGTTCAAAACCCAACCCTAGCTTAGGGTCCACCACGCTATGAGCATAGTTCAGTGGCGTTAGCGCACCTCGCTCGTAGCCCACCATATGCAGCCAGTAGCTACACAATCTATAGGTCCAGTAAGCCTGCGCCTGCTTACTACCAGCCATCTTGCGCCTACCTGCATAATACCACAGCACAAACCTCGGCATGCTAAACACTATCTTCAGCAGCAGCACCAGCAGCAGTGCAGCCTCTAGCAATATCTTTTTATAGTTCAGTTCACCTTGCTCTTTGGTCGCCGCAGCCTGTTTCAGCTCAGTTTTGGTGTCCTTTCTTTTTAGGTACACCTCATCTACTGGCACTGGCACTGGCAGCCGCTTCATGATGGCTACACCATTATCCTGTGGCCCAGGCACTATCTTCTTCAGTGCTTCCGAGTAAGATACTATCGTTCCCTCGTCACCACTTTGCACCTTCCCCAGCGGCATGGCTATACTATCTCTATACACCACAGCCACCTTCATATCCAGCGTCACAGTATCTGCCTTCGCCAGCTTATACTCCTGGTCATGATACACAAACTGCTTCAGCCCCATGCGCATAGTCTTCTTCATACTATCCACATCCACTATCACACCCTCTGCCGCTAGCCAGGCTTTGGGCGGCTGCATAGGTGGGGTACCATCAGGCTGTGGCGTACTCCTGTTCTCACTATCATTACCCACCGTAGTGTCAAAGTCTAGCCACCCATATCCCGGAAAATACACCTGTATCCACGCATGCGCCTGATTGGCATAATACCAATACCACCCCTTGTTTTTATCACTTCGCTCCTCCGTCAAAAAACCTACCGCTATCCGAGAGGGTATGCCTAGCGAGCGCAGCATAAACAGCGTAGCCCCGGCAAAATATGCACAGTAACCCTTATGATTCTCATTCAGAAAATACATCAGCTTCGATGCATTGGGCAGGTCAGGTATACCCGGATTGTCTGTGTACTGATACAATCGCTGCCCATTTTCATCCTTCGATAAAAAGTAGTTACGTATCGCCAGCACCTTATCCACTGGCGTTTGCGCCGTGTCTGTTATGGCATGTGCCAGTGTGCTTATACTGCCAAACTTAGGATTGTTCGGCATACGGGTGTAGTAACTCATAAAACCCTTATCCACACCTTCATAGTTCAGCACCTTTCGCAGCACATCAAATCGCATCTCCTGAAACTTGCGTATCTCAGGGTTCTCCACATTATACACAAAGTAAGCACTATTCAGTGCCGACACATAACTCTTGGCCCTAAACGCAAAACTAAACTGATCCCTAAAATCCTTCTCTATCGTTATCGGCTGCACAAAGTACCCCACATTCGGTGCCAGATACGTGTTCGGCGATAAGGTCTTGCTATATATCTCCACCTCCACCGTCTGCCGCAGTTGGTCGCCCAAACTATTCTTTATTACGGTCGAGTCTGTTTGTGTCTTAAACAAGGGTATGCTTGCCGGCTTCGGCTCAAAGAGGTCATTAAACGGTATCAGAGAGTCCCGCTCAAATGTCTCCGTCGCAGTGTCAAACCTCGTATAATAAAATGCCGTCAAATACAGCGGATTCGGTATATCCGTACCCGGAAAAAAATTGTCTATATGCGCACAAAACAACAACTCATTGCTGCGCCCCAGCGTGCTGCTCAGCCGGGCATAGTCCTCTAGGTCAAAGCTGTTATCCTTATTCTTTTTCAGCATGCTGTTTTTGCCCTGCTGCCCCTGCCCTCCATACTGGGCTATCGTATCCTTTATCTCATCTCGCTGCCAATAAATGATACCTATTAACGACAAAGACGACAATAGCAAGAATACCGACAACCGCCGTGTCAAAAACCACCAGAATCTACCTCGCTTATCCTTGTAGTTATATATCTGCTCTGCCGTAAACACCACATACACACCATACAAGGCCGCCGGGGCAAAGGTCAGCACCAGCTTATCCACCGTCTCATTATTCCCCTTCGCTATCACCACTATCGCAGCACTAGCCACTATCATCGCCATCAGCACAGCCCAATACCGCACCCGCACAAATCCCCAGCCCAGCACCCAGCCCAGCACAAACAGTATTGCCGATATCTGAAACTGCCGCGCCACAAAAAACGCATCAAACTCACTACCCGTGTACCTATCCACTCCCTCATAGGCCGAAAACAACACCAACAGCAGCAACACAAACGTAGGCACAAAGCGAAACCTGAACGCATAAAACACACTCGCTCCTGCCATACCCACAGCCAGCCACACCGTCTGCATCAGTGCCCTATTCCGCAGTATAGAGTAATATTCATTCAGGTATTGCAACAAAAAATAGCCCAGCACCACCGTAGGCAGCACTAAAAATATCAGCTTGGCCAAAAACTCATTGATGGGTGTCGCACGTTCGATACGCATAGTAAATCAATGACCTAAATGTAGTAGAAATTAATGGTGTCTTTTTGTTAAAATGATGCCGACACACCACCCATCCACACAGCTAGCCACACCGCTGCTCCGCCCCTCAGCCCCTCAGCCCATACCATACACCCCATCCTACACTGCCACTCCAAAAAAATGACCCACCACCGCCGTTAGCGCCATAGCCACCGTGCCCCACAGCGTTATCCTAATAGCAGCCTTCCCCACGTCCGATCCTCCCGCTCTCGCAGCTATCGTGCCCAGCAACAGCAAAAAAGCAATAGCAAAAAAATACTGATAATACACCATATACCGCACCGGCATAAACACCGATACCAGCAGCGGCAGCAATGCCCCACACGTAAACGATGCCCCCGATGCCAGCGCAGCCTGCAGCGCATTGGCCTGACTTATCTCATTTATTCCCAGCTCATCTCGCACATGCGCCCCCAGCGCATCATGCGCCGTTAGCTCCTTAGCCACCTGCAGCGCAGTAGCCGGCTGCAATCCTCGCCCCTCATATATTTTGGCCAGGTAAGCCAACTCCTCCTCAGGCATATAAGCCAGCTCCTGAGCCTCCCGCGCTATGTCCGCCTGCTCTATATCGGTTTGAGAGCTCACAGACACATACTCACCTGCCGCCATCGAAAGTGCCCCAGCCACCATACCCGCCAGCGAAGCCAGCACTATAGGTGCCCGCTCAGCACTGGCCGATGCCACACCCACAGCTATACTGGCAGTCGATAATATCCCATCATTAGCACCCAGCACCGCAGCACGCAGCCAATTACTCTTATGTATATAGTGGGGCGATAAATACCCCTTCAATGGATCTTCTGTCGATTGGCCTGCTTTCATACCGCTGCTATTTACCTTAAAGCTACAACATTGCCCCACATATCACAAACACCACCGCCCCCTCATCGCTGCATCACCACCCATCACATACACCCCAGTCTTTTTCTTTGGTAGTCACCGTCCCGCCCTCCATCCACCACCAGTGGCGTTGGCACCGTTCGGGCTATCGAATCACTATCGGCTTTTCCCATCCGCTTTTTGTGTCTACTTTGATTCACTTGCACTTCGTCAGCACCCATAGGCATTAGACAACCTTATATAAAAATGCAATAAAAACATAAAACCTCAATTTACTTTTGTTTATGCTAACTTTAATGGATATACCACAGTATTCAGAGTCAAAAATCATTCACAACATATTGATAGTATTTGGATAAAATAATCATTCACTCACCTACCACTTCCGCAATCATTATCCATCTATGTTTCGGAACATTAACTACTCAATAAACCAATTACAAATAACAACCTCCTACAAAACCATGAATCTAAAAACTATTACCATAGCAACTGCTTCATTTGTCATAGCTTGTTATTTTAAAAATGAATACCATAAACACAAAAAATCAAAGTCAATAATTGCAGTTAAGAAATGCCACATCTGGCATACAATTACTCAACTTTCATTAGCAAGCACATAAATACTCAAACTAGCTATGCCAACCAAAAAACGCTTAGCCGCACTAATCTTTACTTGTGTTGCGTCAATTCTCCTATTAAGTAATAATGGCAAAACTTGTTACAAACACTACATATACAGAAACAGCATTTTCGTGAGTAACTTTGATTGCAAAACTTCAAGTCCAATTTACCTGAGTCAAAATGCTTTTTCTATAAAACAGAATAAAGTTTTACCTAACGGTTGGACAACGTTTTACAACAAAAACGGAAAAGTAGACCGTAACAAATTTTACAGTTTTGATAGCGGAACTTTATACATAGAAGAGTATTACGACAATGATAATTTAAAGTATTGCCAGTCTCTAAAAGCAGGCAAAGCATCAGGTGCTTATGCCCATTTTCGTAAGGAAGGTTCCATAGATACTTTGATGATTGGGATTGAACCTGATTACACAAAAAAATTATCCTTTGAGAAATCTATAGCAGCATATGTTTTCGATAACAATGAAAAATTGATCTTCAAAAAAGGAAATGAAACTTTTCTAATTCATAATCCGAATTCTTTTAAAGATGAATTCGAAAATAAAGACTATTACTTCTATGCTACATTACGGCTAAACCCTGCATTCACAAGAACAGCTATAATAACCTATAAGCTCAAAAATGGGAAAGAAGTTACAGACATCACATCCGAAAGCTTCAAAGCAATTGGCCCGGTTTTAACATTCAAAACACTGGACAAATACAAAATAAATGAACTGAAAAGTGTAACTGTTGAAATGAATACCTTTTCTAAATTCACAGGAAATCTTCTTTTTACGGAAACTGATGAATTAAAAAATAAACATTAAATAGCACCACCTCTCCAACCTTATGTGTTGCATTATTGGACATCCTTTCAATGAATTATATAAGACATAAATTAACAACATATCATCTTACTAAACCAGTATTGGGAGGGCTTCATTATTGTTAGTAAACAACATTCATAAAAATTGTTTGAACGTCATGAAAAATGTAAAACCACATAGACAATATCTTTTAATACTGCTAAGAGTGTTCAATCTTCTTATATTCATAATCACTGTCACTTCTTGCACAAATGCTAGAAAAAGCACCAACGTAAATAATGATTCGCTATTTTTAATAATGTCTCATGACGAAGAAACAGATGAACAACTTAAAAAAAATCATCTAGAAAGTAGGATTGTTTTTAAACACAACAGTTTAGATTCGTTTAAATTCGATTCAATTAATGTAACTCTAATAGATAGATACAAACTAACCAAAGAAGATGACATAGTTTACGTCATTATAAATGGACAAAACGTATACTACGGACCATTCAAAAAAAACATCAGGACTATAATTTTTAAAGATAATTTTTCACCAGAGTATTGTGTAGTCTATTTAGTTAGAAAAGAAAACAACAACTATTTATTAACTTATTGGGGCGAAAGATTGACAAATGATAAAAAATAGGCAAAGCAAAAAACATTCAACTTACTTTAGGTAATAATGTAAGAAAAGGTCAAGAAATGTATTCATTATACACTACGCTTAAAGACACAATAAACTTCCCATACATTAATGACACTTTCAGCAATATAAATATACCCATAGATATAAGATTAGCAAACTTCGACACTAGTGAAGTACAATCATTCACCATGAGATCAGAAATTGATTTTTTTGAAGGATATCAGAATAGCACTAAATACATAGATATACCATTACAAAAATTAAAAAACTACCACGTCAATAGCAACGGAGTGCATATAACAACCATAGGAATTCCATATATGTTATTAAAAGCCAACAAAAACATTTATTTATCATCAATAAACATCGAAAACTACGCTATCTCCAATATGAGAACTCAATTGAGGTACGACAAGACCTTGAAAGTATACAAGTACGAATTAAAATCTTATGAAATAAACGGTAAAAAACAGGATACTAACGCCATAGTAATTGACAAATTAATGCGCTACTAACACACAAATCTTTCCTGCTCGGCATAGTATCTTCTCATGTTCGGCCTAGTATCTACTACGTCGCACTGGTAGTCCAGCTACAGATGGACGAACCCAACATTTAACAGTGTCATATAAACATGATTCAGACGATACAATTCCCCTTATTCTATAATTCCGAAAATTCCCCTGTTTGGCGTAGTATCTACAAAGTGGTAGTCTACTTCCGATACCGACCAACAGCAAACAGGTACTGGCAGCAGCGATTGGAAACAATATGCCGAAGGCACTCCCCCTGCTATACCTACCGACCCTACCGATAGCCGACCAGCCACATGGTCTGGCAATCCCGACGAACCCATAAATTATGCCGAAAAATATGGCCCTAAATCTGGGGCAGGTGGCGGCGGTGGTGCTAAGGAAAAAGAACAAAACCCTGGTGACCCTATTCCTCCCCTTCCTACCAACTTCAAAAAAATGCCTACACCAGGCGAAGAATACACCCCACCTACACGAGACGTTCCACCCAATATACCACCACTACCCGATGAACCTTACGAAGAACCACCTACCAAAGTGATTCCAGCACCTGCTGTCCGTACTGCTGAAAAAGCAAAAGAAGTACCTAAGAAAGTACTTCCCAAACCTACCCCCAAACCAGTCAAACCAACCACTAAACCATTTGTCTATCCCGATACCGATCCATTAGGATACATAAAAAAAGTCGCAAAAATTGATAACTTGCGGGTTAAGAAAAAACCCGAAGGAATTGGGACTGAGAAAGACAATTTACATATGCCAGTTGCTACTGCAAAAAAAATTCTAGAAGAATTATACGACTCAACTAAAAACCCGAAAAATAAAACTCCAGAAAAAAAAGAAAAGCCTTTTGATAATCACAAACCCAGCAAATTAGATATATTTCTATTGTTTACTGACTATAAAAAATATCAAGATGCGCTAAAAGAACACAAAGAAGCTTTAAAAAAAGGAGATTTAAAAAATGAAGAATTATTAAGAAAAAAAGCGGCAGAACAAAAGCTGGAGTTTGAAGGTACACTTGGCGAGTTAATAGCTTTAATTGTTTTAGGTGAATTTGCGGGAGCAGTCGAAGTCTTTTTTGATTTAATGAAAACACTAGAAAGTCTTTATGAAAGAGATCCAGAGTATCTTAGAAGTATGTTAAATGAGCTGAAAAAACAATATTACAATTCAGAAAATCTGAGGATTAGGCAACAACTACGGAATAAAATTGACGAATTAAATGAAAAATATAAAAAACTTACTGGACACTACCCTCCGCGTTAACATAAAGAGGTTAATTTTTCTTTTCTGTTTATTTTTTACAAGTTGCAAAGAAGAATCACATGATTGTTGGGAAATTGGAAGAAATCTAGACAATCCTTTATGGGAATATAGAATGCCAGGATTTACACACTCGGTAGAACTGATGAATAAACCCACTCCTTACGATGTGAGAAAAATCAGGGTAATAATAGATAGCAAAACTGGTCTTGATTCAAATTTAATGGGTTTCTACATTAATCGTCAATGTACTTATTTTGGAAAATATACACAAGAATTTGAGGCTTTATATTTTCCAAACGATACAAACTTAAACGAAATTGAATTAATATTTTACCAAACATTTAGCTATGGCTATTTTTTTATGGAATGGGTAGCAAATATTTCTTCACAACATTTACTAAATAAAACTAAAGAAATTCATTTACGTACACCTTATAGTCCGATAAGAAATATTGAATTTCAGAAATTAGAATATTTAATTACGGACACAACAAATAGTCCTCAACCTGTAGATACCATTACCGATATTTGCATTCCACTAGAATTCAATTTTTATAATCATAATAAATACACATATGTAGATGTAATTACAACACTCGGAAAAGTGCAACCACTTTTTCCAAATGAAAAATACTACAGCTTGTTAGACTATTTAGATAGCGCTACTAAACCATATCTAAAGTACGACAAGCA
>CALRKH020000031.1:0-31964 GCA_943367855.1 Asaia bogorensis
TGGCGTAATAGGCCTAGGTTATGTTGGCCTTCCCCTTGCCGTGGAGTTTTCGAAGTATTATCCTGTAACCGGATTTGACATCAATCGTCAGCGAATATCTGAATTGCGAAATGGCAATGATTTCACGCTGGAAGTTGAAGAGGAATTGTTACAAACAGTATTAGCAACAGATAATAACCAAAAAGGGCTTTATTGCACCTACGAGGCTAAAGACCTGGAGCCATGCAACGTATATATAATTACCGTACCTACACCAGTAGACAAAAACAACAGACCCGACCTTACACCTCTATACAAAGCGAGCGAAACTGTAGGTAAAACATTAAAAAAGGGCGATATTGTAGTGTACGAATCTACAGTATACCCTGGTGTTACAGAAGACGAATGTGTACCTGTTTTAGAGCGAGTATCAGGACTGAAGTTCAATGTTGATTTTTTCTGCGGTTATTCGCCAGAGCGTATCAACCCAGGCGATAAGTTGCATACAGTATCTAAAATTAAAAAAATCACATCTGGGTCCACACCCGAGATAGCTGTGAAAGTTGATGAATTATACAAATCTATTATCACTGCTGGCACACACCTGGCAGCAAGCATAAGGGTAGCTGAAGCTGCAAAAGTCATTGAAAACTCGCAACGAGATATAAACATCGCTTTTGTTAATGAGTTGGCCATGATATTCAATAAGTTGGGTATTGACACTCATCAGGTCTTAGAAGCATCTGCTACAAAGTGGAACTTCTTGCCATTCAAACCCGGACTAGTTGGTGGGCACTGTATAGGTGTAGATCCATACTATCTGGCACAAAAGGCGCAAGAAGTAGGCTATCATCCCGAAATAATATTGGCTGGCAGAAGGCTAAATGATGGGATGGGTAAATATATAGCCAGCGAGGTAGTGAAACTTATGATACTCAAGCACCTACCCGTAAACAACGCCAAAGTGCTGGTAGCAGGTATTACTTTTAAAGAAAACTGCCCCGATGTACGCAATACAAGAGTTGTAGACATTATACAAGAATTAATTTCTTACGGCATCAATGTTACTATTTACGACCCCATGGCCAAACCTGCTGATGTAAGTCATGAATATGGCTTACAGGTTTTGAATGAACTGCCAAGTAACGTAATATATGACTCAATGGTTTTGGCTGTGGCACATTCCGAATTTTTATCTATCAACTGGCGGTCTTTGATACAAGAAAATGGCATCATATACGATGTAAAAGGCTGTCTGGATAAAGCAGTAATAGACGCAAGATTATAATAATCTTGTAGAGATACCTATTGTTGCCCTATTCATTAGATTACGAACCTGACGCACACATTGTGGATTTCGGGTTCTTTAAACTATTTTTGATGAAAATTCCTAAAATGCACCAATTTTTTGGGCGGAGAACCAATATACTCTGCCTCCTATTTATATTTATTGCAGCCACCCACTTTACCTCCTGTGTACCAGCTAAAAAAATCACCTATTTCCACGACTTGGTAGAAGCTGCTGACACCATGAAGCCCGGTGAAATAATCACAAAGGAGACTGCAAAGTTTATAGAACCTAAGATAGAGACCAACGACATCTTGTCTATATCAATAACGACTGAGGCTCAAAACGAAAGTAACGCACCCATAGCAGGATCAGCCAACTCATCTTCAACCCAAATAGATGGTTTTTTGGTTGATAAAAATGGATATATAGAGTATGTATTACTCGGATTTGTAAAAGTTGCAGGATTAACAACTAGTGAAGCGAGAGAATTAATAAAACAGAAAGCAAAGGAGTATTACAAAAATCCAATTGTTAATGTACGTATTGTAAACTTTGATGTAACTGTACTCGGAGATGTGCAACGTCCTGGTAGAGTAACTATACCTAGCGAAAAAGCTACAATATTAGATGTTATATCTATGTCTGGTGATTTGCAATTAACTGCTAAAAGGAAAAATATACTTTTAGCACGAACTGAAGGAGAAGAAACAAAGTTTGTAAGATTGGATATTACCTCATCAGACATTTTTAAATCACCCTATTTTTATGTGAAGCAACGCGACATTATTTATGTTGAGCAAAACACTTATAAAAACCAAACGAGCGATAATACAGTTTTGAGATATTTTGGTTTTACAGGTGCGATAGTAGCAATAGTTTCACTGCTATTTGCAACACGAATAATTAAGTAATAAAACCAAAAAAATCAGGAAGAAAACTAAACTTGATGGAAGACAAATCGAGACCCGAAGCAACTGAAAATAGCCCTTTGAGACCTGAACCTGTGCTCCCCAAACAAGAAGAGGGCAACGGATTTAACTTAAAATGGTTATTAACTACAGTATTGGCCATTTGGCCATGGTTGTTAGGCAGCATTATTATATCTCTAATAGCTGGCAATCTGTATCTTAAATACTACACTCCGATATATAGAGCATCGGCAGAGCTATTGCTAAATGACTCCAAGAAAAGTGGATCGGGATCAGATGATATATTGAAAGCTCTAAAGGCCGATAATAATAAGATAAACATAGACAATGAAATAGAAATACTTAAAAGCAGAACAACAATGATATCTATTGTTGAACGGCTGAACCTCCACATTACTTATTCTACCGAAGGGCGCTTTAAACGTACAGAGCTATACAAAAACAGACCATTTACTTTTGTAAAAATTGATACCAATGATGTTTATTACAGTGCATCAGTAAATGTTGTAGATGATAATAAATTCAAACTCACAGATGCCACTGGCAAAGTGCATATAGGCAATTGGGGAGACACACTAACACTAGAAACCATTGGAAGAATAACTCTCGAAAAAACTGAAGTTTTCAATAATGCAAAACTTGATTATTATGTGAATGTAGGCAAACTACAAGATGTAGCTATTGGATATCAATTTGCAGTTAACTACTCTATACCCAACAAAGCTGCAAGCTGCATAAAAATAGATATGAACAATACTATTCCAGAACGTGCTGTTGATATCATCAACACACTAATGGAAGAATATAAAGAGCGAAACGTAGAAGATAGAACCAGAATAGCAGTTAGTACTCTTAAGTTTATAGATGATCGTATTATTGACTTAGGTAGAGAACTTACCGACGTTGAGAAAAACATAGAAGAATTTAAAAAAGATAAAAGTATAGCTACTGAAATGTCGGTTCAAGCTGGTCAGCTCGTAACTAACAAAGCATCTATCCAAGAAAAACTAGAAAATGCACAAATCTTACTAGATGAAATAACAGCTATTACCAACTCCTACTCAAAAATAGACGATCATGCAATAACACTACCTGCTTCTTTACTAGACAATAAAGGTTTATCTGATTTGGTAAACAAATACAACACCCTGTCGGCAGACATAGATAAAGCGAAAATAACTATGACCGACCGTAACCCTATCCTCATGACGTTGATAAAGCAAAAAGACGAGGCAAAAAGAAGCCTATATGCTGCACTCAACTCATCTAAAAAAGAAATAGAGCTCAAGGTTAGTAAGATAAGAAAGACTCTAGGCGAAAATAACCAACTGATAAGAGAGGTTCCTACTGTAGAGCGCTTGGCCCTCGATTTCTCTCGTAAACAACAAATAAAACAAGAGCTTTTTGTTTTCTTGCTAAAAAAGAAAGAAGAAACAGCTATTGAGAAATCCTCAACAGTAGCAGATGCTATGGTAATAGATCCTGCAATACCTACAGGTATGGTTGCACCACAAAAACAACGCATCCTCATGATATCGTTTTTAATTGGTGCTCTAGTTCCTTTCGCTGTAATACTAATACGTAGAGGGTTAAACATTCGCATCATCAGCAAGAGCGACATATCAAAAGTTACCACAATACCAATTATTGGAGAAATAGGCAATAATGCAGGAGGAGAAAGTGTTGCAGTAGGTCGCAATAGCCGTACAATTATATCAGAACAATTTAGAGCACTGCGCACAAACCTTCAATACCTATTGCCCAATCCCGACCAAAAACTAATCATGATCACCTCGAGCATGAGTGGTGAAGGTAAATCTTTTATTGCCATCAACCTTTCTGTTACACTTGCAATGTCTGGCAAAAAAGTGGTGATTATAGAGCTAGACTTAAGAAAACCTAAGGTATCTAAGCTACTCGGCCTCAACAACGAAATTGGCTTCTCCAATTATTCTATAGGCAAAGCTACAATCGATGAAATTTTAATACCATCTGGTGTAGATGATAATTTATTAGTACTCCCTTCAGGCCCAATACCACCCAACCCTGCCGAACTTATATTGATGAAAAGTACAGACGATCTCTTTGCTGAGTTAAGAAGAAGATTCGACTTTATCATTGTGGACACCTCACCTGTTGGTCTTGTAACCGATGCTCAGTTGCTCAACAAACATGCCGATACAGCCCTTTATGTTATTCGTCAGGGATATACATATAAACAACAAATTGGCATACCAAACGAGCTATTTTATAGCGGCAGAATACCAAAACTAAATATTGTACTCAACGATGTTGTAGCTAACAGAGGCTTTGCATACGGTTATGGTTATGAAGAAGGCTACGGCTATGGCTATGGATACGGTTATGGCTATGGATACGGTTATGGATACGGATATGGTTATGGCTATGGTTACGGTTATGGTACGTACGGTGCTTACGGAGACGGATACTATGTTGAAGACCCTAAGAAAAAGAAGAAAGGGATAATTGGGAAAATCCTGAAAAAAGGGAAATAACTTTATAAACAGGAAAATCCTATTGCATAATGCAAACTGATTGGAACAACAAACAGGAACATTGGGACATTGAAATATCTTCTAAAAAGGGCTATTTAGACATAGACCTTAAAGAGATATGGAGATATCGAGATCTATTAATAATGTTTGTCAAAAAGGATATTATTACGGTTTATAAACAAACTATCCTTGGCCCTATTTGGTTTCTCATACAACCAGTGCTTACCACAGTAGTATTTGTAATAATTTTTGGCAGAGTAGCCAATATAAAAACGGGCACAGTACCTCCAATATTGTTTTATTTGGGTAGCCTTACATTGTGGAATTATTTTTCTGAAACTCTTGGAATTACTTCAAAGACTTTTTCTGAGAATGCATCTGTATTTGGCAAGGTTTATTTTCCGCGAATTATACTACCATTATCTAGAGTAGTATCTGGTATGGTGAAACTTCTTCTGCAACTCAGCCTGTTTATAATTGTGTGGATCTACTATCTAATAACTAAAGATACTGTTCACCCCAATGTTTATCTATTATTATTACCAGGGCTATTGCTACTAATTGCCATTATGAGTCTTGGGTTTGGCATCCTTATCACATCACTTACTACCAAATACCGAGATTTATCTTTTTTGATATCTTTTGGGGTGCAGTTGCTTATGTATGCTACACCAGTTATATATCCTATTGCAAACCTGCCCAGCAATAAACAAGTTTGGTTGTGGCTCAACCCGCTTACATCAATCTTCGAAGCTTTCAAATATGGCTTTTTGGGAGAGGGTGTTCTTAGTTTCTATTGGTTAGGCTATAGTATCGCTTTTACCATTATTCTTTTTACTATCGGTCTACTTACTTTTAATGTAGTAGAGAAGAAATTTATAGATATAGTATAATGAGCCGTGAAACAGTAATAAAGGTAGAAGACGTTTCTAAACAATATAGGCTAGGACAAGTAGGTTCTGGTACATTAAGCCACGACTTAAAGCGCTGGTGGGCTTTAGCAAGAGGCAAGGAAGATCCGTTCTTGAAAGTAGGTGTAGAAAATGAAAGAACTAAATCTGCAACTAGCGATTATACTTGGGCTTTAAGAGATGTAAACTTTCAACTCAATCAAGGTGAAACACTAGGAGTTATAGGCAGAAATGGCGCAGGTAAATCTACCTTATTAAAGCTACTGTCGAGAGTTACAAGCCCAACAACAGGTAGTATTAGAGTTAAAGGCAGAATAGCCTCTTTGTTAGAAGTTGGTACTGGGTTTCATCCTGAGCTTACAGGTAGAGAGAACATCTTTATGAATGGCGCCATACTAGGTATGACCAGACGAGAGATCAAATCAAAATTTGATGAAATAGTTGATTTTGCAGGAGTTGCCATGTACATTGACACTCCTGTCAAAAGATACTCATCTGGCATGTATGTGCGTTTGGCTTTCGGTGTCGCAGCTCACCTTGAACCTGAAATATTAATAGTTGATGAAGTATTAGCTGTTGGCGATGCTGAGTTTCAAAAAAAATGTTTAGGTAAGATGGGAGATGTTGCCAGTCATGGGCGTACTATTATTTTTGTTAGCCATAATATGCAAGCAGTACAAAGTCTTTGCAAAACATCTATGTATATGAGGGCGGGCAGAATGGTTGAGATAGGCCCTACAGATAGAGTAGTTAATACTTACCTAAACAAAGAAGTACAAAACTGTGAGCATCGCAAATGGGATCTAAATACTGATGCGCCTGGAAATGATAAAGTGAACATAACGGGAGCAGAGCTTATAAATAATAAACAGAATAAGGAAAACAATACCTTAGATGTTAATTCCGCATTCCAACTCAAGTTTGAATTTTACAATAAAGTAGATGGACAATTAACAAATTTGAGTTTAAAGTTGATGTCTATGTCAGGCATTTGTATTTTCAATACTACAACCAATGCCCATAAACTTGCAATAGGGCATTACAGCAGTGTATTAGAGATTCCAGCCAATTTGCTAAATGACGACATTTACACTGTTACGCTAATGGTTGTAAGAGATACCTCTTCGGTAATATTTAAAATAGATGATTTGCTAACATTCGAGATACATGATGTAGAACGAACAGGTGCTTGGTTTGGAAAGTGGGAAGGAGCAGTAAGACCTCAATTAAATTTCTCAATATCGAACGTATAATTTTTTACACCTAATCACCCCAATTATTACTATATGATAAACGTCACAAAACCTTTTTTACCCCCTTACGAAGAATACAAACTTTATCTGGAGGGAATTTGGGAACGTAACTGGCTTACAAATAATGGTCCATTAGTAAACAAATTAGAGCTCAAGTTAAAAGAACATCTTGACCTTAAACATTTGCTCTACCTAGGCAATGGCACTATAGCTATACAAATTGCTATCAAAGCACTGCAATTAAAAGGAGAAATTATAACAACACCCTTCAGTTATGTTGCCACTACCAGCAGCATAGTTTGGGAAAATTGCAAACCAATCTTTGCAGATATTGACCCTAATACACTTAACATTGACCCAAACGAAATAGAAAAAAAAATCTCCCCAAATACTAGTGGCATTTTAGCTACACATGTGTATGGCAACCCCTGCGATGTAGAACGCATTGAAGAAATTGCCAAAAAACACAACCTAAAGGTAATTTATGACGCAGCGCATGCCTTTGGCGTGCAGTACAAAGGACGGAGCATTTTCGAATATGGCGATATTGCTACAACTAGCTTTCATGCCACTAAAATATTTCACTCTACCGAAGGTGGCGCAGTCATCACTAATGACGCTAATTTGCTAAAAGAAATGGCCATGCTTAGAAACTTTGGTCACAACGGACCAGAAACTTTTGGCCCTGCTGGCATCAACGGTAAAAACTCAGAATTTCATGCAGCGATGGGATTGGCTGTATTGAAACATGTTAAGGAGCTAATAGCAGCCAGAAAATGGCAAAATGAGGCATACAATACCATGTTGGGTAATCTGAATGTTCAACGCCCAATCATTCAATCAGGAACAGAGTGGAACTATTCTTACTACCCAATAATCTTTGAAAGCGAACAACAACTCTTAAAAGCTATTGAAACCCTCAATGCACACTGGATATATCCTCGCCGATATTTTTACCCAAGCCTTTCCACACTATCATATGTAGATCGGCAAGAATGCCCAATTGCCGAAAGCGTTAGCAAACGTTCATTATGTTTACCAATGTTCCATTCGCTAAAACAGGAGGATATAGAGTACATAGCACGCCTGTTATTAAGGGCACAAAACAACATATAAGATGTCGCCTAAACAACTAAAAATAGCAATAGTTGGGTCTAATGGCTTTACCGGTAGACATTTAGTAAGTCATTTACATCAATCTGGCTACAATAACCTAGAATTATATAGTAGAGGTGTCGGTACCCAGAATCTGAATATATTTCCTTATCACCAATTAGACTTAAGAGACACAAAATCGATTAATACAACATTCAAAGGCGCAGATTTAGTTTTTCATTTAGTATCAGAAACAATACCAGCAACTAGCTGGCATAACCCACTTATAGAAATAGAACACAACTTAATACCTTTTATAAATCTACTCAACCGTTGCGTTGCTACTGGTGTTAAAAAATTTGTTTTTGTATCAAGTGCTGGTACAATTTATGGCGCAAGTTCTGAGAAAGTAAATGAAAAATCTTACACAAATCCTTTTTCTCCATACGGCATTAACAAGCTTACAATGGAGCATTATCTAAATTATTACCAGACTAAACATGGCCTAACATTTGACACATATAGAGTGTCAAATGTTTATGGAGAGGGGCAGGATGTGAGTAAAGGATTAGGTATTATAAATACTTTTCTAGAAGGTATATACAAGAAAAATAAAGTGACAATTTTTGGCAATGGCGATACCATAAGAAACTACATATACATTAAAGATCTAGTTAGTCTAATGTCCTTATCTGCAAACAGATCACTGACTGAAAGCGGCATATTCAATTTGTCTTCAAATGACACTTTATCAATTAATGAACTAGTTCTAGTGATACAAAAAGTAGTAGGGGTTGATTTTGATATAGATCGCATTCCTGCAAGGAAAAGTGATAATACTATAATAAATCCTGACAACAATAAAATTATGGAGCTTTTCCCAAAATTCAATTTTACTCCATTAGAAAAAGGAATAAGCAACACTTTTCTGCATATTTGCAACACTCTAAAATAAACATACTATAGTATTACTGATACAAACTAAATGATACAATATCGCTAATAGTCTTCTTTATACCTATAAATCACACATGAGTAGTTATCACTAATTTTATATGGCAATTTCATAATAATCTTCTTAAAGAAATCAGAAGACTGAATTGCATCCACTTCTGCAACAAACTGGTAATGTTTGTCTAAAAAAGCATTTTTGTAATCCGGCAATAGAGTATTATCTTTTTTTAGAATTACATACGTTGTTTTGTTTGTTAAAAGATAGTTAGTTAACTCATCAAGTGTTCCATTCATTTGAGTAGTCTGGAAACTACATCCTTTATTTTTAGCAATATAATAATATTCAAAATCTCCAAATACTGACTTATTAGGCTTTATGTATTTTGTAATCAACAACTCATTTTCATAGGGATCGTGCTGAGGTATAGTATATAAAATATAGGTGGATTTAAATAGGAATATAGCTAAAAAGAAAGCTAGTATTGTGGCATTAACCAACTTGAAAATTCTGAATTGATTAAAAAGAGCATCATTGCTAAATAATATTAATGCCAAGAATGGGACAACTATTGCAAAATACCGCCCTTCAATTCCTCCATTAACTACTAGTGCAAATGAAATAATGGCCGGTAATGTAGCCATTATTATGTGTATGTGCTTTCTCCATATATTCCTAACAAACATTATCACTACAACTAAAACCGCATAAATAAGCAATAGTAAATTGTACCTGATTTTAAACTTAGCTCCAACTCCTAAATGATCTTTAAGATAACTGGCTTTTTTTGTATATTCAATATAACCAACAAGCCCACCAAATGTATCCCACAACCAATAATAATACAACACAATGAATGACATAAGTATAATTGTGTAGTTAATCAATACTCTAAGTCGCTCAGCTCTATTTGCAACTAAAATATCATAGATGAAATAAGCAATAAAGACAGGAAATGCAAATACAAATCGAGGATTAGTTAAAACACTACAACAAAGAAATAGCCCAGTTATAATAAGATGAATTATTTTGATCTTACCTACGGTGACATTACCTCCAAGAAAAAAAACATATGCTATAAGGAAAAAAAGCAGCCCTATAAAGTCCATTCTACCAGAATGGAGAAATTGATTAAAGTTAGGCTCTAATGCTATAAATGCTAATATGCCAATGATTTGTTTGTATTTAAAGTTTAACTTCAATGCAATAACGGCAACGGCAACTAAACAAAAGAAGCCAAATATTAGATTAGTTACTCGAGCAGTAAATATTCCGAAACCAAAGGTTTTTATCATAAAGGATTGCCAAACAAAATATATTGGCCCATAGTTCAATTTCTGAGCGGGCTCTCCCAATATGCGCACTTTCTCATATAGTGTTCCATCTGTCATGTATGACTCTGTCATACTTAAAAACGAAACCTCATCAAACCATGGTAATGGTGAATAAATAAGTGTTGCAAAATGATAAACTACATATAGTGTACACAATATTATTAACAAGAGTTTCGTTTTCTGGCCAATTCTATCTCTATTAATTGCCTCATCCATTACCTTATCATCAGTTCTCATTAGTTATTTATAGAGTGCACTAACCTACAATTATGGTTTTGCGAATTATACTAAAATTCAAATTTAGCAGAAATATACAAGCTATATCTGGCAATAAGTTGCTTATTGATTATAAAATCTTGAACCTTAAATCTTACTAACTCTTTTTTACAATAAGAATATAGCCAACGTTATGCGAAAACTACTCCAATTAGGTTGAAAACCTCACAAATCTGTAGGTAAATCAATAAATTTGGTTTGGTTATGCTTACTGAGACAATAACAAGAATATCTATGATATATGAATAGGTGGATTTTGATGGCACTGGCACTAATGTCGCTACTACTCACAGCAGAGGCATGTAATAAATGGGAAGATAAAGCTGCCATACCCGATGATCGTATCAACAACCCTTATTGCAACGACCCTGAAGCTGTAAACTATAATTGGGGATTCCCTGGCAAACCAGATAATACCACTTGCTTCTATCCTGCCGATTTGTTTGCTGGTAATTATAAGTTTAAAGATTCCACTTATGGGCTTACTTCTCAGTTATACTTACGCGCAGACTCTGGCTTTATTAATATCGAGAAAATCTCTCAGCGACAGTTAAGTGTCACTGGCTTATGTCCTGGAGGTCAGCCCATTACCTTTACCGCATTAGCCGCTTACCAGGCCAATGTAGATACTACAGTTGGCGATACTACTACACTAAATCCTGGACAGTTGTTCTGTAGAACTCAAGATACTGTAACTGGCTATTTCAGCAGAGACAAAGTAGACTCTAGCCTTATCTACATAGAGCTAGTGATTAGAACAGATACTGGAGCAACTGTGAAACGCGGAAGAGCCATAAAACAATAGAATAATCAAAGAACTATGTTTACAGGAATAATAGAAAGAATAGGAAAAATTAAGGAGCTCCAATACGAAGGCTCCAACTTGCACATATCTGTAGAATGCGATGTAACACCTGAATTGAAAATAGACCAAAGTGTGGCACATAATGGTGTATGCCTTACAGTAACAAGTATACTAGGCAACACTTATAATGTAACAGCAGTAGCCGAAACACTAGCAAAAACTAATCTCAGCAATTGGAAGATTGGCGATGAGGTGAACATAGAAAGAGCAATGAAAGTGGGAGACCGCTTGGATGGCCACTTTGTGCAAGGACATGTAGACTGCACTGGTAGCTGTATAGATAAACAAACACTAGACGGCAGCTGGGTGTTCAGATTTAGATTTGCAGAAGAATTTGGGCCACTTGTAATTGAAAAGGGTTCAATCTGTATCAATGGTGTAAGCTTAACAGCCTTCGAGGTGGGGAAGAACGAACTTACTGTCACTATCATTCCATATACTTACGAGCACACCACATTCAATAAACTGAATATTGGAGATGTTGTGAACCTTGAGTTTGATGTGCTAGGAAAATACTTCTTGAGGAAACAAATGCTAGATGCGCATACTAATTAAGACGCGACGGTACTACCATATGAAACTCAGGTATCTGTACGGTAACCTTAGATTTGGTATATAGATTCTCCATGAGGTAGGTGCCATGCATCTTGCCAAGGTCACAGTTGAGCTGCACGCCTGAGGTATAGGTGTAGCCTGCACCCGGCTGTATGAGTGGCTGCTGCCCCACTACTCCCTCTCCCTCTACTTCTCTGTGATTGCCAAAACCATCTATAATGTGCCAATGACGGCTGATAAGCTTCACTGGATATGGAGATAAATTCTCGATAGTAATGCGATAGGCAAAAACATGCTCATGACGCAATGCGTTGGACTGAGATGACTGATAGAATGTCTCTACCATTACTGAAACGCCTTCTGTTATCTGCTGTACCATATCACTATCTTTTAGACAACTATACCAAAGTTACGGAAATAGGTATTACAAAAATCAAAGGTTATAAGGTGAAAATAATAGCGGCTACCGAGTGTTGGTAGCCGCTGTATATGAGGTGTGGTTGATAATACTAGAAATTATCCGGGTGGTAAACCACATTGGTTTTGCGTATGAGTGCCTGCTGCAACCCTTGGTCTATTAGGTTACGCATTTGCGCTTCGCGCTGAGCACGCTGCTGGTTGATGATTTGATCCATCATACCACCATCTGGAGGCAACGGATTTGCAACACGGTTGAGCACAGTAATGAAGTATACTCCACCCTGACCTTTGATGCCAGGAGAAACTGTATTGGGCTGGAAAGAAGGGTTGAAAGTGTAACCAAGTACCTTAGGCTCGAAACCTAGGTTGGTAACATAAGAACCGCCTAGTATTACGGTATCTGCCTGCTGCACCATTTGCTGAGTTTCGGCAGCTATAGCGTCTAGGCTCTTACCTGCAAATTTCTTAGCTATAAGTTCTGTTTTCTTTTCTTCTTTCACCTTTTGCTCTATCATAGGGCGCTCAGCAGGGCTTAGTTGTTTCAAGCCTTTCTCGTGCACAGCAGCAAGTTTTGCTACTATGTAGCGCTCGTCTCCCAGCTGGAAAACCGGAGATACTTCGCCTACCTTATGATCGTACATCCAGCGAACTACCTCGCGTGCGGCACCAAGACCAGCAACATTAAAGTCGCGCACTTTCACGTTTTCGCCTATGCGTTTTTCAAGACCCCATTTTTTAGCACCTGCGTCAAAAGCTTCGGGTGTTGTATTTTTACCTGCAAACTCGTTTGCCATACCATAAAGGGCATTGACAGTGCTATCGCTAGGTAATAGATTTTTGGCAACCAGTGCTATTTGGCAAGATGTGCCAGGATTGTACTGCTCCAATATCTCTATATAGTGATAACCTGAGTAGTTGTCGTTAGACACTTTTACTTTTTTAGTTTCACCTTTTTTGCCGGTGAATGCGAAGTCGCCAAACTCTTTAGAAAGGTTAGGACGAGCTATCAATTCGAAAGTGTATTCACCACCTTTGTCTTTGCTACCATCGTCTTCGGAGTACATGCGCACTACAGAATCGAAGCTAACGCCGCTGCGGATAGCAGCAAGAGCGCTATCTACACGCATACTAGCGGCAGTATCTGTACGAACCTCGTTGCCCTGAGCTTGCGTGCGCACTAGTATGTGGCGTACTTTAACAGAGTCGGGGAGGTTTTGACGGTCGGTAACCTTCACTAAGTTGTAGCTACCGTTTTCGTAATAAGGACCAAACACCTCGCCTACTGGCAATGTCATAATCGTGTCGGCATAGCGCGACTTGAGTGTGCGCTTGTTGTAAAATGCCTCTGTGTAAGAGTTAGCCAAGTCGCTGCGACCATTCACAAAGCTTTCGTTGTCTTTGGTTGTAGCAAAATCAGCTTTTATTTCGTTGAGCGATTCCAGCACTCGAGCAGAGTCGGCAGGTGCAGGAATGATCTCGTAAGAAACATACTCTATGGTGCGTGTAGCCTCATCGTTGGTATATTGGGCTGCATGCTTTTGCATGTATGCTTTCACTTCGTCTTCGGTTACTTTCACTTCGGCATCAGAGATGTTGGTGAATGGTACACGAACGTAGCGGATAGAAGCATTGGTATTGTTCTCAGCCATTACACGTTTCATCTCTGCTTTTGGCACATAGGCAGAACCTGCAAACATCAGGTTATACTTGCGCACAAGCACAGAACGGGTAACATAGCTTTTTACAGCTCCCCACATTTCGCGTAGTTTGCCTTCTGGGTCTATTTTGTCGCCACGCTCGCGCAGCTCAGTTTCCAGACCTTTTATACGACCCGGATCGAACTGACCTGTTTGAGGATCGCTGAATATAGGTGTGCCCTGAATCTGGAAATTGCGAACCATCTGGTCGCAATTAGCACCATATATCTGCTCTTCTACCTCTTGCTTAGATACGGTGATACCTAGTTTTTCGGCTTCTTCGGCCACTGCTGCCTCATATACCATAAGCTGCACCAGTTGCTCATTCATTTGTGCACGAGCCTGATCGTCGAGCGGACGACCGTTGCTATACATGTTCGTCAGGATTTCGTATTCCTTCACACGCATTGCATACTCTTTGGGGTCTATCTTAACGCCATTGATCTCCATGACATTTTTAGATTTACCATCGAACAAGGTAGACAATGAACCACTTGTAGCATCTGAAATGATAAACCCGACAAGAGCAACAGCGATAACGCCGCCGGCGATCTTACCGTATTTATTCCTGATTGTTTGAATTACAGCCATCGTAGGAGTGTATTGTATTAATGAGGTATTCTTTGGGTTAATTTAATAAAGGTGGCAAATTTATGGGAAAAATTGACATTTTACATAGTTATTACCAGATTATCCCCATTGTTTTTTGTTGTGATTGTTTTGTGATGGATAGATAGTAATAGAAAAAGACATAATGGCGGCTGTAGCTGGCAAGTAGCCGATGGCTGCATATATATAATATAACATAGGCGATGTGGCATTGTGAAAGAATTGCGCACTTTTGTTTTTTATAGTTTTGGTGATAATTAGTTGATTGTCAATAGGTTGCAAGAAGATAGGCAATGATTTTTGCGCACTTTTTGCTAGGGATTGTAATGCGATTTTGCGCATGATATTACTATAATGCGACGTACTAAGCAGCAGCAATAAGCCATGATAGCATAAAATAATACTAGTGATGCAACACGCAAAAATGACAGTGGGAAACATGGTGATGATAGGATGATGAATGGGATAATACAACAGCAAAAATCGTGCCTGAAATGCGGATTGGCAGCATTGGCATCAAAAGGGATGACGGGCATATATATAACGCAAGGGCCAACTATAGATTTCACAAATACATCTCCAATTGCTAACTGTGAGATAGATGATTGAAACCTTATAAGTTTAGACTAAAAAGATCGCACATAAATTAATTGCAATATTAGTCATGAGGTAATATTGGGGTAAGTTGTCATTAGTAAACAAGCGATATTTTGATGCGACATCAAGATTTTATTCATTTATTTGATTGAGGAATACCCAATATGTAGCGAACCATCAATTAGGATCATTTCATTGAAGAATTGAAAAGACTTCGTGAAAGCGAAAATAAGTTGGAATACATTTATTTGGAAAAGCAAAATGTCATCCTGAAGATTTCAATGCTCCATATCAAACCTTTTATTCCCCATATTCTGAATCTCCCCAAACAATTTCATTTGCAATTCAATGCTCCATATCCTGAATCTCCAAGCAAATTCACTTACTATTCATTTCCGTATAAGTGCAACTTTAATTTCTTTGCATTTCAGAAAAAAGACCAAAAGACACCAAAAAAAGAAATAGATCGTGCTATAAAAATTAAAAAAGAGTATGAAAACGAAAAAAGATAATACACTCACTCTGGAGCAATTCAAGAATATCCACTACGGAGCAAGAGGAACAAAAAAAAGAGAAGAGCTCGAGGCTGGCTATCAGAATTTTAAGATAGGTGCCTTAATTCATGATGCACGTATAGAAAAAGGCTTAACCCAAGAAGAACTAGCCGATAAGGTAGGCACTACAAAGTCTTATATATCGAAGATTGAAAACGATGTTAAAGAAGTGCGGATTTCTACACTTCAAAAAATTGTAGAAGTTGGGCTGGGTGGCAAACTGAAACCATCTATTTCATTGTGATATGTAATAGTATACAAAGTGCTTGGAAAGGCAGTGAGGTAATAATGACAGGCATAGCACATTAGCATTACAAGAATTTAAACATTGCAAGATCTCCACTAGCTATCCCAATTATCAATCTTTAGCAACTTAAAGAAGAGCGCTTCTTCTATTTCTTGCACAGCACCTGGGGCAAGGTCGCCAAGATGTATATCTTCTATTGAGGTGCGAATGAGGCGCCTGCACGGATGGTTGACCGCAGCCACCATATTACGTATCTGGTGCCTTTTGCCTTCGTATAGAGACATTTGCAACCACGAGTGCGGAACATAGGGATTCTGCTCTAGCTGGTGAGCATATACATCGGGAGGCGTATGCAGCAGCTGCACCTCGCAGGGGGCAGTAGTATAGTGGCCCCGCCCTCTTACACTTATAGTGATACCATTACGCAACTGCTCCACTTTTTGGGGAGTGATATTGTTGGTGACACGAACCAGGTATGTACGCTTGTGTGGTATAGCCGACTCAAACAGCAAGCGTGTCACCTTCTTGTTGGTAGTGAGCAATAGTAAGCCCTCAGAGAGGCTATCGAGCCTGCCTACTGCATGAGTGCCATGGGGAAAGGAAAAATCAAGATCGCCCAACAGCCGTACATTTTCTACACATACAAATTGCGAAACCATATTGAACGGCTTGTTCAACAAGAAATAACGGTGCTTGGTCTGTATCATATAGGCACGGCAAAGATAAGCCGACGTAACAATACTGGGGATAGCTGGTGGTGTTTGTGTATGAAAAGTGAGGGGCGGTGTGCATTTGCTACTTATCTGGCTACTGGCGGATAAGCCCTATAATGACTATAACTAATCTTACACAGTTATCTTTACCACTCTAAAAAAACCATTTCTCCCCGCTCGCCTTTTCTCCCTTATACTTTTTCTAAATTTACACCCTCTATGATAATCTCTCTTATAGTAGCCTTGGCCCAAAACAACGCCATAGGCAAAGACAACACACTCCCTTGGCACCTGCCCGAAGACCTCAAGTTCTTCAAGCGCACCACCCTCGGCAAGCCCATCATTATGGGCCGCAAAACCTATGAGAGTCTCGGCAGGCCTCTACCTGGCAGGCTCAATATAGTACTGTCTTCTAGTGCTGCTACACCAGTGGCACCGGGCGTTGTCGTTTGCCAAACTATAGAGCAGGCATTGGCACAGGCACGTCAGGCACAGGCAGCCGAGGTATGCATCATAGGTGGCGGGCAGATATATGCACACGCCCTACCCCTTGCCGATAGGCTCTACATCACCCGTGTAGACACCACCGTAGCCGATGCCGATACCTTCTTCCCAACGGTAGACCATACCCACTTCAAGCGCACCTGGCACCAGCAGCACCCTGCCGACGATAAACACCCATTCTCCTTCACCTTCGAGCAATATGAACGTATAGCCCTCTAGGCTATCAACGCCCACAGCCCTCATGCTACATCCTTATATACAATACCTTCGTTACCGTTGGGCGGCCCGTGGTCGGCACGGCACTCACTCACCATTTGTTTATCATCTGGTAGAGTCGGTAGTGCACACCTGCCCCCCACCAGATAGTCATACCCCAGTCATAGCAGGGCTCTCACCTCGCTATGCCCAGCTAGCCCAGCACATAGCCAGCAGCCTTTCCTACACACTCTGCACAGGTGCAGCAGCCCAGGGCCCCTCCTTGCTGGTGCTGGGCGCCTCGCCTAGGCAATGGTCGGCCACGGCTATAGCACCCCTGCTCATAGGCACACAGCACATACTACTATTGCCCGGCATACACAGCCACCCGTCTGCCACACAGGCTTGGCGCAGCATATGCGCACAGCCCTTTGTGCGCCGCAGCATAGATTTTTATGGCATGGGGCTCTTACTGGCGCACAACAGCTTCCGCCAGAAAGAACACTTCATTATAGCCTACTAAGCCCATTTTTATCATTTTCTAAAAACCCCCTTCCGCCAATAAGTGCTACATTTGACACAGTACACTACCATTATGCCTCCTTGCCGCAAATATATTCTGGCCCTCATCTGGGCAACAATCGCAAGCACTGCCAGCCTATTTGCTCAGCAGTCCATAAGCGATGCCCGCAAGCTGGCCGCCGATAAAAACTACGATAAAGCACTGGAAATATATGCCAGCATATACAATGCCACGCCCGACTCTGTCTATGACGAGTACCTGGCCACACTGCTCACCGCTGGCAAGTATAAGGTGGCCGAGAAAGTAGTAGAGAAAAAGGCAGCCACCCTGCCACGCAACACCCGAAATGCCAAAATGAACATAGACCTCGGCACCGTATATGCCAAGGCTGGCAAACCCGACAAAGCCAAAACCCAGCTAGACAGTGTGGTCAATATGGTAAATGGCGATGATATACTTACCGGACAACTGGCCAAACTACTCACCGATGCTGGCCGAGACGAATATGCCATAGCCGTTTACGAGCGTGCCCTTATGATGCTAGGCAACCCACCCATGTATGGCCGCCAGCTAGCCACCCTGCACAACCGTACCGGCAATATGGAGGCCGCCATAGAGGCACTGCTAAGAGGTGGGCCAAGCGTATTCACCACTGCCGATGCCGCTAAAGAACAACTACTAGAAATGCTGGGCACCGACCAGGAAAAGATAAAACAAGCCCAAAAAATACTGGTCAAAAAAATAAATCAGGAACCTAGCAACAACTACTACGGCGAAATACTAACCTGGATATACACCCAGAAAAACGACTGGGATGGCGCACTGATGCAAATAGAAGCCATAGACGAACGCAACAAAGAAATGGGGCGACGCATAATGGACTTTGCCCGCGCTGCCGTGCTGGCGCACCAATACGATGCTGCCAACAAAGCCTTTGAAAACATAATAGTGCAAGGCAAAGAAGCCCCCTACTACCACCTGGCCAAGGTGGAGCAACTGGCATGCATGATGACGCAGCTAGAGCAAAACCACGCCCGCACCGATGCCGAAGTGGCCGACCTCATAAAACGATACGACACCTTTCTGGTAGAATATCCCAAACAATACACACAAAAAACAGCCTCCGACTTCGCCCGCCTGCTGGCCGAATATGGCCGCAACACAAAACGTGCCGTACAAGTGCTGCAAACAGCCATTGCCGAGCCCGACACGCGCCGCAATATGATGGGCATCTTCAAGCTACAGCTTGGCGACTACTACCTGCTCCTGGGCAAAGTATGGGACGCCTCCCTAGTGTTTAGCCAGGTCGAAAAAGACTTTAAGCAAGATGTAATGGGCGAGGATGCCCGCTTTCGCAATGCCCGCCTCGCCTTCTATCAGGGCGACTTTGAGCTGGCGCAGAAACTCCTCGGCATACTCAAGTCTGGCACCTCCAATCTCATTGCCAACGATGCCATAGACCTCTCAGTACTCATCACCGAAAACGTGGAAGACTCCGTCACCCTGCCGCTAGAGCGGTTTGCAGCAGCCGGCCTGCTTATGTTTCAAAACAGAGATGACGAAGCCGAAAAACTAATAGACAGCATAGCCCGCGTCTTCCCCAAGCACCCCCTTGGCGACGACCTGCTCATGTTTCGTGCCAACCTCGCCATCAAGCACCGCAACTACACCCAGGCACTCAGCCTCCTGGCCGATATCACCAAAAACTACAAAGAAGATGTGCTTGGCGACGATGCCCTCTACAAAACTGCCAACATCTACTACTACGAGCTGGCCAATGTAGAAGAAGCACGCAAATTTTACGAACAACTCATTATAGACTTTCCGGGTAGCACCTACGTGCAGCACGCACGCCACCAGCTGGCAGCCATCAGGGCAGGCGCCACCCAGTAGCCCCAGCCGCTACACCCATTTACGCTTATGAGGCATTATCTCTTAGTCATACTACTACTGCTTGGCAGCCACACCTTTGCCCAGCCCACCATCTTCGCTGGCCGTGTTACAGATGCACACCGGCAGGGCATACCCTATGCAGTGGTGCAGGTCAAAGACCGCAACGAAGGCGTGTATGCCGATGATGATGGTCGCTTCTCCTTCACCGCCGATGCGGCTACCGTCAAGGCTCTCATCGTTTCATGCCTCGGCTTCGAGCGTGCAGTTATACCCATCACCACCCCACCTACCGACTCCCTCCGCATACAGCTCACCCCAAAAACCAACCGGCTCAAAGAAGTAGCCATCATAGCCAGCAAAGGCGATAAAAAAACAGACATACTAGGCAAACCTCGCAACCGCCTGCCCTACGAGGGCGACTGCTACCGCAACTACGGTGCCGAAACCGCCATCCTCCTACGGGGCGACACCACCCTATCAGCCACGCTCAAAGAAGTATATGTCTACGTCACTGGCGAGGGCGCACCACTCACCCGCTTTCGCATACACGTTTACCAATATGGCACCCTACCCACCACCGAGCTCACCGACTCCAACATTATAGCCAGCGCAGGCGTAGGCAACACCTGGGTCAAGGTAGACCTCAGCAAGCTACACATACCCGTAGGCAAAGGACTCTTTGTATCTGTAGAGTGGGTGGCAGGCCTGGGCAATGCACGCTACTCCCTGCAGTCCATCCTCAACCCAGAGGTCACCAACTACAACGGTCAGGTGCTGGGCCTCACCACAGGCTACGGCAAGCCCTCCAAAACCTATATGCGCCTCCCCTTCAACCCCCAATGGCAATACTACGACTCGCCCGATGCCCAGCGCAAAGGCGGCTACTTCCTCAACCCCATGATCTATTGCACCTATACTTATTATGAGTAGAGCGGGGGGCAAATACACACAGCATCACACCCACCCATTTCATTTTTTGGGGCGTCACCGTTCCCCTCCCTATCCAGCACCAGTGGCGTTGGCACCATTCGGGCTATGGATGGCTATGGGGCTTTGTCAATATGCAATCGATAAGTTTACAATTATTGTTTATGTTACTGATTCAAAATTTGGTTCACGCAAAGTAATTCAGGTTTGATTATTGTTCCAGGCACAAAACTTGAGACCCGCTCTCTGAGTGGGTTTTGGTTTTTGACAATATAGTAAGTTCGAACTCACCTCCCTTGAATAACCTTTGTTTACATTTCCCATGCAAATCGGGAGATTTGCCACCAGTTATACGTAGGCAGATACATAAATAGAACTAATTTATAATTAACCTTGTATAAATTACGCCGAACTGGGCGAAAAGATGTTCGCAGTAAGAATTCTTGTTGTTCCAGGCGCCCTTCAGAATACACGGTACAACAAGATTTTCTAAACACACAAACTTTATGCTAATTCGTGCGAATTTAATAAGTTTGTTTTGTTGATTTTTTAAATCTCTAATTATGAATAACACATTAAAAGTTCCAACAGAATTACAAGAGGCAATAGCTTCAGATAACTTAGTAATTTTTGTCGGCGCTGGATTATCAAAAAAATTTGACCTCCCAACATGGAATCAACTAGCCTGTGAAATCATTACGCAATCTGCTGATGAAGATATGAAGCTATTTCTTCCACTACTCGCAAAAAACCTAACAGACCCAGTTGAAGTAATTGAGAAACTGCGCGGAGACAGGAATAAATTAAACAAATACATTCGTGACAGATTCAAAATTCAAAGTGGCGACTTTTCCCTTCACAAGAAAATATTAGATCTTTCTTCGAAAATAATCACAACTAACTATGACAATGCTTTTGAAATGGCTTCTGATAACCGAATATACCCTACTTTGAATTCTTCAACATTTAACGTTAGCGAGATTAACAAAAACTCAAAACCTTATATTTTCAAACTGCATGGCAGTTATCATGAACCAGACAATTGCATAGTGACAAAAAGCGATTATCAAGAACTGTATTCAAAACAATCTGCAACAATCGAAAAACTCAAGTCAATTTTTATTGAAAAAACTATTCTTTTCATAGGTTTTAGCTTTAGCGATTCTGATATTAATTTGATATTCGAAGGATTAGATGAAGTTTTTAGACACAATAACAAACACTATATACTGACAAAGGAGCCTGAACAATTCAAAAAATACACATTTTTGAATACAATAGAAATTTCGAGCTTTGAAAATATAGAGCCTTTCATTGATTTATGCCAAAAACTAAAATTGGAAAGTTCAACTCCAGTTTATGAAGAGAAACTCAAAGCAAAACAAGCTACCATTCCAAATATCGCCTTGCTTTTCCCCTTTCCACTTGACGTGGAGATGGACGATTTTAATCGAACTCAAAATTGCTTTGATTCGATAAACGCTATTATGAAGGTGGGGACATTGAATATCAAAACGCTTGCCCTAATTGACGATTTCGATCTTTTGATTATAATGACGAAAGTGTATAAGAATCAAGTTTACATTGAAGAGGATAATCTAAAAAGTAGCCTTATAAACGTAACAGAGTTACGAGAGTATATTCCAAATGACGATATCCCTATACTTCTAATAACAAATGCGCCTATTGAAATTTTACCAAACAATACATTACATATAAGTTCTTACAAGACATCCGTTTTATCAAAGTTTGTTTACAAAGCCACTAAGGGAGGTGATTTCACCCAACAGAAGGACGGAATGGTATCGGAGTCTTTTAACTTTCCTGTATTATTCAGTAAGGGTACCCTAAAGAAAGTCTCGATATATGGTAACGATAGAGATTTAGAAATTGGAAAGAAATGTCTGTCAAATGTCATAGGGCGCCTTGAAGAGCAGAGCTCAATAGCGCAAAGGTTATTGCTTTGCATTCGAAATAATAGATTACTTAACATTAAGGGATCCGGTGGGATAGGTAAGACAACTTTGTTAAAAAAAGTAGCATATGAGTTATATAATCGGGGATATTTCAAAAATGGTGTGTATTTTAAGTCGTGCCAATCAATAAAAAACTACGATGACTTCGAAGAATTATTGATTGAAGGTTTCAACTTAACAAACATTATTAATTTCAAGGATTATCTAATAGAAAATTACAGCACCAGTAAAATAGACTCTCTAATTATTCTTGACAATTTCGAAACTGTAGTGAATAGTTTAAGTGAGGAAGACAAAGGCAAAACGATTGACCTTTTAATGTTTGCTACGGATTATGCCAATATTGCTGTAACTTCTAGAGAAGAAATCAGTAAATCTGAAAGTTTCGAAGATGTGTATTCGCTATCTCAAATGACAACAGATGATGCTTTGATTTTATTCGAAAAAGATTATGGGAAAATAACAGACTCGGTGCAGATTAAATTACTTAGAACGGATATTTTAGAAGAATTGCTAAACAATAACCCATTAGCCATTAAACTAGTTACCAAATCCCGTACGCGTTATAAAAATATTGCCGATTTGAAAAAGCAACTTGCAGGTAATTTCTTCGAATCAACAAATGAAGAGTTTACGTCGGTATTCAACAGCGATGCGGATCTAAATATCGAACGGACAAAGTCGATTTATCAATGCATAAACTATTCCTATTGTACACTTTCTTCTATTGAAAAACTTGCGTTCGAATTACTACACCTATTCCCTGACGGAATTACATTGCCTGACTACAAGCGATGTTTCGAGAAGAAGCGGGCGGCAAATCAGACAAGATCCGTGAACCTGATTAGTGAGAAAGAGTTAAGAAAACTTAGAGACAAATCCCTCTTGGAAGACTATAATGGCATTATTCAGTTGCAGCCTATCATTAGAAGATTTGCCGAATATCAATTCTCAAAACGAAGCCTCCAAACTCGAAATAGATACTGCTTAGACGCATACAGTTACAATTGTTTTATTTTAAGAACATGCTTTCGTATAAAGAGAGCGAAATCGTATACCGAATCGTTAAAGTTCTTCAATTCCTACAAAAACAACCTTACCGGTGTAATAAATTACATGAAGGATATTGAAATTGATAAAAACGGCAGTGTAAAATCAAAGGTGTTCCTATTAAATTATATTTATGAATTAGAAGAATTCATAGAGAACAACAAGCAGATAGACAAATTTTTCGATGCTCTTGAATTAGTCAAATCATATTTCTTAGACGTGCCAGATGCCGATATTTTTATCAAAACTGTAAAGCTATATAAACAGTATATGCATAGGGAATTTGATACATCTTACAAGAATATGTGTGAAATTTTCCCCGCTGAGAACATAAATAAACGGGGAGATAACGAAAAAGAAATAGAGTGGAAATATAAAGATACAATTACCCATATCCATGCTATGGAAGGTTATACGCTGAACTCTTTGAACTACTTTTTGTTAAATTCCCGTAACGGCATAGCGAATATCGGCCCTTACTGCTACTATTTAGGCATTATGGATAACGTCCTTCACACAAAGAGAGGCTTTTATTTTTTTGAGCATGAACTAATGCTAGGGCGACTAAACATAGCTGACTTGGAAATATATATATCCAAGCTCTATGAAGACGAACATCTCGAAAGAATGCAGTGTACATATACACTTTCAAAGGTCAAGAAATTAGACGAAAAAACTATAAAAAAGCTGGTAATAACAAATCCGTACACTAGGGGTCTAAAAGAGATGATGTACGCCTTCAATTCCGTATCTTCAGAAAATATAAGTAAACACTTTTTGAAAGCAATTGGGTATCTACAGCATATAAAATACTATTATTTGGAAGCAATTTTTTATTACTGCAAGTTTCTAAAAGGAATAGACAATCCAGAGTATAATGTATTTAGAAATATCGGACAAGAACTAAGTAGTCGCTTCAAATATCAGTATTTGCAATTCTTATTTGAGAAAGTGGACAACGAGGTCAACGAAAAGTATCTATTTTCTTATAGTTATTACCAAGTTGATCAGCTTCAAAAAAATGTTGTAGCGCACAATGAGAAATGGATTGAGGAAGTGAATAAAGTCGACTACTTTTAGTAATTGCCCTGTTCGGCGTAGTATCTACTACGTCGTTGTGGTAGTCCATCTCCAGATGGTCGAAACCAACATTTAACCGCATTATGTAAACCATTGGGCGCAAGTCTTTTTGACTTGTGTCTATCTTACTGCAAGTCATTATGATGCTAAGAGTAGAGGTGTCTTTGGTATGCAAATGCCTAAAGGCTACTCTACGGTAAAAGATTTGCAGAACGGCGCAAGTCTAATACAATAAATGCAGAGCATACAGGCACTGTAAATCAAAGAGTTGTACGAAAGTGCAGCTCTTTTTTAATTCTAAAAATGGGTAAAGTCAAAAGTGTCTTGCATTAAAATTTGCCCTATAGTCTTTTGAAAGCCTCGCCAATAGTGGTTCTTGCAATTTGTCGATTATATGTTTTATGGATTGTTGCGCTTTGATTAGATAGCACGTCAGTGGCGTAATTGCGCGTCTACCAATTCCGCCATCTTTATTCTATCATTTTCAGGCGTCAATATGTACATTCTTGCATACCTTTCCATAATATACGGAGAAATTATGAAAGATATAAACGACTATAGACTTACTGATAGCGTCACGGTTGGCGATCTGCGAAATTGGTTGAGAACAAAAGACGACTACGCAAAGAACAATATGATAGAGTTGATTGACCATAGATTTACCAAAAGGTATATCAAACATATCGCTTCTATCAATAGTGGGTTCTTAAAAATGGCTATATCATGCTTAACTATTGAAACATTAGAATCTTTTAAACAAGGAATAGACGATACAACCGGCAAAAGCGGTGCAATGTTCAGAGATTTCTTCGCAACAGAGAAAATTCATTTTCCAGGATTCGATGTTATCTCCAAAGATTTTTACAGTAATGTTCGGTGTGGAATTCTTCATCAAGCTGAAACTACTAACGCTTGGCGCATTATGCAAGTGGGGCCAATTTTAGATATTAGCGAAAAGACCATCAATGCAAAAGAATTTGTAATGGCATTGGAAAGGAGTATATCGGCTTACATAAATAATTTAAAAATTGAGGATTGGAATTCACCGCTATGGATGAATGCCATTGTCAAACTGGAAGATATTTGTGATAATTGCGCAGTTAAAACTCCATAAATATCTTCATGGAGGTAGCTTGAAATTCACCCGAATAAAAATCCCCCCGTATTTCCCTAAGTCAAGAAGCAGCAACATGAGTGAAAAGAAACAATTTCCAACAATTAAAGACCACCTTAATAAAACACTGCTTGAAGAATTAAATTATAAAATTTGGTCTACAAGAGGTGCCAGATTTAACGCAAGCAAACGTTTGTTGGCAAAAGATAATTTATCTAACCGGGCGATTGCATTCCTTACAGCCTACTTAATAATATTTGGACTACTATCTGTTTATCAAATTTCCAACACGCAAATCTTTAACGAGAAAATAATTGCGTTTGGTTCAACGACAGTATCTATTTTACTCCTTACATTTAGCCAAATGGAAGCCGCTCAGGATTACAAGATGCGTGCACACAAATACCATGATTGTGCTTTAAGAATTTCAGAACTTTATATCAAGCTGCGTTCTTTTAAAACATTAGAAACTCATACAGAGTTGGAAAAAAAAGATTTTTCTGACAAGCTGGGTTCAAAATATCAAAAGGTCTTGGAGAACTACACAAACCACGAGACCATTGATTATAAAATGTTTATGGTTCAGAATAACGACTACTTTAGAATGAATAATTTCAAAGTAGCAGTCATCTATGGCCAATACTACTGGCAAACAAAGTTCCTGTATCACTTATTAATAGTAATTCCTCCGGTCTTGTTTTTTGCTTTTCTTCATTGGGCGAAGTAACTCTTACCCCACCGTTCGGCGTAGGTTGTACCTACGGCGGGCACGGTAGCCGGTTTCCGACCGGCGAATAATAGGGACATTCGAAATTGTAAAAATAGAAATTTAGACCTTTCAAAAACAATAGCAACAAAAAAACCATTTGGCGCAAGTCTTTTCGACTTGTGTCTACTTTACTGCAAGTCTTTCGACTTGCGAGTACCCCACCCGTTCGGCGTAGTATCTACTACGTCGTTGCGGTAGTCCATCTCCAGATGGACGAAACCAACATTTAACCGCATTATGTAAACCATTGGGCAGTCTATTTGACTTGTGTCTACCTTACTGCAAGTCTTTCGACTTGCGAGTACCCCCTCAGCAATCCTAAAAACCCTTCCAATCCCAACCAGTAAAAAACACTCATATATCCCCCTCACAAGCCTCACCAAACTGTTCAACAACAAAAATCTTTCTACTACACACCACCTCACATCGGCAATAACCACATAAATCAAGCCCAGCCTACATTCCTCGCCAAACAACCCTAAAAAATAAAGCCAAAAACTGTACTAACTTACACAGATAAGTGTACTAAGCTGAGCAGATAAGTGTATAGTCCTGCACACTTATCTGTACTATCCTCAAAACCCAATTTCACCCCCTAAAAAATCCAGCCTACATTCGCCCGCAACAAACCCACCCTACCATGAGCCCACCATCAAATGCAAACAAACAATACAAAAAAAGCCCAATAGCGAACCACCCGCCCAATGACCTAACAACGACTTTAGTTGCCCAATGCCTCGCACTCTCACCCCGCACCCGCGCTCACCTTAGCTGCGGAGCGATCGCAATAATGGGGTCCTTTTGTTTGTTACTTTATTTTGGACAAGCAAAATAAAGTAGGAGCAGCCGGACAGAATAACACGAGCAGAACAACACCAATCAGAACAACACAAACAGACATCACAATGAACAACACAAGCACACAACACAAAAAAGCCCAATAACGAACCATCAGCCAAATGACCTAACAACGACTTTAGTTGCCGTAGACCTCAGAACCAAAAGCTAAAAAAGAACCCAGAACCATGCCCCAGCACAAAGCCCAAAGAACCAACCACCATAGGCAAATAAGAAAAGTTGCCCAATGCCTTTCCCCCACAGTCCAGCGTCTAGCTAGCCATTATTGCCGCGGAGCGATTGCAATAATGGGGTCCTTTTGTTTGCTACTTTATTTTGGACAAGCAAAATAAAGTAGGAGCACCCGGGCAGAATAACACGAGCAAAACATCACAAGAAAAACAACACAATCAGAACAACACAAGCACACATCACAAACAGACATCACAATGAAAAACAAAATCAGATATCACAAAAAAGCCCCATAGCGAACCACCCGCCAAATGACCTAACAACGACTTTATTTGCCCAATCCCCGCACTCACACTCCGCACCCGCGCTCACCCCCCAAACACCACATAGTACAAAAAAACAATGCGCAAAACACACTAGCAAAAAGTGCGCAAAAACACCAAAAAACTCCCAACTAAACCATTGATAATCAACCACTTACACCAAACCCACAAAAAACAAAAAATGCGCAAAAACATACACGCACACCAACACACTTTGCAAAAACAGAAAAACACAATATCTTTAGCAAGTAGCAAGTATAGTATTGTATTCAACAGTCCTTTTACTAACTTTAACGCTTGTAATGTTTGATACAAGTGGGCGTTCCCATTAGGCATACCCACTCACAACACACAAATATGGAACTGAACAACAACCCAATGCCACAAACGGCAGAGGAAAACATAGAAATGCACAGCACCTCCCGTAGGCGTTTCCTGCAGTTGGCAGGTGGCATAGCAGGCATCGGTTTAGTAGCAGCATCCTGCCGCCGCACACCCCCTTCCGATACCTATATCGGAGAAGGAGATGTAGCCCTGCTCAACTATCTTTATATCCTCAAGCAGGTTACCGTAGCATTCTACACCCAGGCCGTAGCCACACCCTACTTCCAAATCTCAGCCTCTGAGATCACCCTGCAAATAGACCTTAGAGATCAGGAGCTAGCCCACCGCGAGTTCTTCAAAAAACTGCTCGGCAACAACGCTATCAAAGATATCGTTACAGACCTCTCTCCAGTCACCTTCATCGAGCGCAAAAACTTCCTCACCAACGCTTGCCTGCTCGAAGACCTCACCGTAGCAGCTTACACAGGTGTTGCCAAGCTCATCACCAATACCGACTACAAACTCACCATTGCCAAAATGGCCTCAGTCGATGCCCGCCATGCCGGCTACATGCACGATCTCCTCGCCCACAACGACTTCACTATCGATGCCACTGGCCTCGACAAAGTAGTAGCACCCGCAGCAGGTCTAGCCACACTCCAAAAATATATCCAGACCAAATTCGATAGCACCAAATTACCTACCTTCTAACATACCAGGCATGAGTATCAAAAAAATAATCGATCAGATAGAAAATACGGATGCAGCAGCCCTTCAGCAAAAAGCAGACCGTCGCGAAATGCTCAGCAGCTTCGGTGCCAAGGTAGCTATGGCCGCACTGCCACTAGCCATAGGCTCATTGCTCTCTGGCAAGGCCACCGCCCAAACCAACAACAAAGCACTCATACAGTCTGTCAACCTCGTGCTGGAGTTCAAGTATATGCAATATACCTACTACCGCCAGGCTAACAATACTATAGGGCTCATCCCCGCCAACGATGCCGCAGGTTTCAAGGCCATCGAAGCTCAGGAAAAAGCACATATAGACCTGCTCATTAAGCTAGTAAAAACATTGGGTGGCGTAGCATTCACCCCCAAATATTACACCGACCCTACCACAGTAGCACCATATGTACCTGCCGCCTACGATTTCACAGCCGCAGGCAAATACACACCATTTGCTAGCTACACCACCTTCCTCATCCTAGCTCAGGTCTTCGAAGACACCGCCATACACGCCCTCAAAGGTCAGATGTCCGTCTTCACCACCAATACCGACGTCATGGTCAATATGTTCCAGATACAAGCCGTAGAAGGTCGTCAGGCAGCATATATACGCCTGGTGCGCAGGCTACCGCCTATCTCAGCGCCAGAGGAGCCAGCCCCTTGGATCACCAACAACATACCACCTACCATAGCCCTCAAAAACTACTACCTCACCGAAGAGAATGTGGAGCACAACGGTATCATCATCACCTCTCTCCCCAACATCTATTATGCCGACGGTCGCATGCCACAAGCATCAGCCACCGCCGCCTTCGATGAGGCCTACGATATCACCACCTCCCTCAACCTCATCGCCCCCTTCAAAAAAGCATAATCTAATAACACATAATTACAGAGAGCTGTGCACTGCACGGCTCTCCTTCTTTAGCTCTCGCAGCACACCTACAGCACATTATCACTAACTTTGCATCCGCTCACCGCAGCACATTAATAGCACATACAACAATGGGACTCACTAAAGAACAAATAGCACAACGCATAGCTCGCGAACTACAGGATGGTTACTATGTAAATCTGGGTATCGGCATCCCCACACTAGTAGCCAACTATATACCTCAGGGTGTCGAAGTAGTTCTGCAAAGCGAAAACGGACTATTGGGTATGGGGCCATTTCCTTGGGAGGGCGAAGAAAACCCCGATCTTATCAACGCTGGCAAGCAAACCATTACCACAGTTCCTGGTTCTGCCTTCTTCGATAGTGCTATGAGTTTTGGTATGATACGTGCAGGTAAAGTAGACCTCACCGTACTTGGAGCGATGGAGGTAGCCGACAATGGCGACATTGCAAACTGGAAGATTCCTGGCAAAATGGTAAAAGGTATGGGTGGAGCTATGGATTTAGTAGCCGCTGCCAAAAATATAATTGTTGCTATGCAACACACCAACCCCAAAGGTGAAAGTAAGTTACTCCCTCAGTGCACATTGCCACTTACCGGTATCAAGTGTGTTCGCAAAGTTGTTACCGACCTTGGCGTCTTTGACATTACCCCGGATGGATTTTGCTGTATAGAGTATGCCCCAGGCACTACAATTGAAGAAATAAAATCAAAAACTGCCGGCAGACTAGTTATCTCTCCCAATGTTAAAGAAATGACATTTGCCTAGGCTCTAATCTACAATACTTGTATTGTTAAAACTATCGTTTGATAACTCAGCAAGAAATTGTTCATAGGCTTGTCTCCAACCTTGCCACTGCACATCGGTACCAAGTGAGAAGTTGTGAAAAACCGTAACTAGAATACTCCCAGCTTGCTTCAGTTGCTCTGCCATTTCATAGAGTTTTGTAAATGCTTCTGATACTGATAATCCTTCCTCGTAGAAGGCGGTAGTATCCATAAAACAAAATGGATGCACTCTTAGTGCAGTAACGGTTTCTAGCTCTAGGTCATACCACATATAAGAAGAGCCTGTGCCTGCCCTAAAACCCAGATGTGTACCATAGCCCATGCTATAGTCATGTATTATGTTATTATGCTGTAGCCACTTGTAAGTACTTGGTATTTTTAGTCTTATATAATGTTGCCTAGATTCAGTTATGATTTTTTCAGAGGTCTGCTCTAGTAATTCCTTTTCTGAAGCTAGTAATTGCTGCTGCTGACAATAATAAGACGGATGTATACCAATATCGCCATCTCTTGCTAAATTCTTAATTACACGCACCATTGCTGGATGTTGAGGATGAATATTCTTGTCGTAAGGGGTAGTGGATAAGCAACTTAAAACGAAATATAATGGCAAATATCCATACTCTTTGTGCGTTTGGCGTAGCCACTTGAAACAGTCATAAGGGTCCTTCTGACGTTTCTTTAGTACTTTAGTTCGCTCAGCTATTTGGCGCAAGTCAGCTCTCAGTAGTGCTCTGAAATACGCCCCTGCTATACGACCAAACCCTTTGTGTAGATGAGAATAAGCCATGTCTATATCATATGTTGGGCGAAATGCATAGCTAGGTTGAGGAGTATCGCACCCATTTAACAACAATAGTTTTCTTAATGAGTGTATCCATTCATCTACAATGGGGCGGGCAAGAACACCTATCTTGTATAGTATACTGTCTGTGGCTGGATATCTACCATGTTTGTCGGGGGTGAAGGGTTGATACTCCTCGTAGCGGCTGATAAGGTAGAAGGTTGCTGAGAGAATATCGAAAGGGATGGTGAAACCTAGCTGGGCGCTAT
>CALRKH020000032.1:0-31247 GCA_943367855.1 Asaia bogorensis
TCGGTAAAAGTAGAGTGTACTATCAATGCTACACTTCATCAGTTAATAGCGCTAATAATAGATGTAGATAAACAGCCAGAATGGGTATACAAAGCACTACTGTCTAGGCAGGTTAAGGAAATAGCACCTAATAATCTTTTCTTTTATTCTCAAGTTGAGCTGCCATGGCCCTGCTGTAATAGAGACTTTATAATGCATTTGCAAATTCATCAGCAATCAGATTCGCTTACTATCATCGATTCTAGAGCTGCCCCAGACATGCTACCTGTGAATAAAGGGATAGAAAGGGTGAAAAAATCTAAGTCTCACTGGCAAATATCAACATTGTCGCACGGTATGCTACATATAGTTTATACTATAGAGTTTGAGCCAGGTGGTGCAATACCTGCTTGGTTGGTCAATTTATTTCTGACAAAGGGGCCGTTCGAATCCTTTAGTAGACTAAAAGAGTGCCTACAAAAACAAGAGTATAAAAATGCTAGGGTGCCATTTTTGCATCATGGAGCTCAGTAGGTATGTCCAAGATACTCTTGCAAAATGATGACAGCGCTTACGGCATCAATAAGCCCCTTTTCTTCTCTGTCTTTTTTCTTTAGTCCCATACCTGATATTGCTTTTGAGGCCATTTTTGAGGTCATTCGTTCATCTACTTGTATTACAGGCATATTGGGGAAGACATTGCTGAATTTTGTGATAAATTTCTCCACTATTGGTGTGCCATGTGTTGGGCTCTCGTCCATATTAAGCGGGTAGCCTACTATTACCTTTTCAACCTCTTCGGCATTGATGTATTTCTTCAAATATCCTATCAACTCTTTAGTTTCTACAGTATCTAACGCTGTTGCTATTATTTGCAGTGGGTCTGTCACTGCTATACCTGTTCTTTTGCCTCCTATATCGAGAGCTATGATGCGTGCCATATTATGAGGTTAAAGATAGACTACATTCGTTGTTTGTAATGATTTCATGTTTGTATCTTTATTGTATTCAAAGCTGTTTAGCGATTATACTATGTTTCTACATCTCGGGTTAAACAATGGTGCACAATCTAACCACTCTGGTAGAATGCACTTAATTGACGAACAAACATCTCCACTTCAACGCATTATGTGGGTATATAATGTTAATGACCCGATGCGTCGATTTTTTGACAATAATATTTGCGCCTTCCATGTAGGTGGAGGCTATTTTTTGAGTGTGGCGCACAATTTGCGATTGCAAGCTGGTTTTTTTCGCTCCATCGATCTTGGTTTGTATCAGCGTGAGATTTATGCAAAGCTAGATGGCAATCAGAATAGATTTATGGAGCAACATTTCTTTACAGACGACTATGCGCAGAAGAAATTTTTAACCAGTGCTGACCCCGCAGTGTTGCAACAGATATCAGCCATTCTAAAGCAGAAACGATTTGATACTAGATGGGTTACACTAGCTGAAAAACATGTTTGCGATTCGTTCTTAGTTTTTCAGTTTCGTAGTCCGTCATTTTATAACAATGATGAGGCTACCGCATTATTCTTGCCTGAGCATGTAATGTATGATAATGATGCTCATAAGTATACCTATCTAGTGCCTGTGGTACTGGAAGAAGCATACTACTCAGCAGATATAGCACTATATAAAATTGTAGACACGCCAAAGGAAATTATAGATAGTATTCCATCTGTAGATATGAATTTCGATTTTCTGGATGAAGATGCAGGAAGGTTGTTTTGTTTGCAGAGTTCGCCTAGTGGGCCAACTGGTAGGATGGTGAATGAAGCGCACATAGAAGGTATGCTCGATCATTTTGGGATATTTCAAGACGATGTGGCAGGTAATTATTTATTTGAAGGGTATAGATACCTTATAAAAGGGTACTTTAGGTTTGGTTCATCGGGGGCTCCGTACTTGAGATTTATGGAAGAAAGTGGTAGATATGTAGCCAATGCAGTGCAAAGTGAAGCATCGGGCATACAATTGTCTATAAAAAATGACAGAGAGGGGAATTTTCAATATGTGAACGCCATAGCATCGCCGCTATACATCATCAAAGAGCAACTGCTAAATAAGGGGGTAATAAGATAAACAATTATCAAGGCAATAGATATAAGGGGTCTGTAGTAATGGTATTGCTCTTATTTCCTGCTTTGTCCATAATGTATAGTTCATACTGAACAGTATCGCCCACTGCAAGATGAAAGCTATCTAATCTAGGGCTAACTATAGCGGGAATAAGTAGAAAAATACATCTTCCTTTAAAACCTTTATCTGGGTCTAGTGATAGTTGGTTCATTAGTGGAAAATAATAACCTACAAATTGAGCAGTATCAAAACGTTTATCTTTGAGATAAATATCGAATTTGTCTCCTGAGTTTTGATCTTGGCCTAAATCTGCATCACCATCTTGTATAGAAAATGTAATTGCAGCCGTATCTACATTATACTTTATGGGATTATTTACCAAGCCTGTATAGGTAATCAAGGGTACCTTTGAGTATGGATTTACAGAGCATCCTGCAACAACAACTATAATTATAAGAAGTACGAAAAGCGTTCTCAACGTCATACAATCAAAATTAATGAATCAGACTAACATAGAATCGTTAATAAATAACACGCTAACCAATCATTTAACCGATGAACAGTTCGAGCAAGTAGCACTAGAGGTTTTTCGGTTTCAGTTTGCTAATAATGCAATTTATCAAGATTGGTGCACTGCTATAAAACGCACGCCAGATACTGTGTATTGTTTGACTGATATCCCTTTTTTGCCCATTTCATTTTTTCGCACACATCAGGTTGTCACCAGACCTGCTATTGTATCATCTAACACATTGGTGTTTGAAAGTAGCGGTACTACGGCTTCTGACACGTCGAGGCATTATGTATTTGACGCCAGTCTTTACGAAAAAAGCCTATTGGAAGGTTTCAAGCAATATTATGGAGCACCATCTGATTATGTAATATCAGCTTTATTGCCATCTTATCTCGAAAGGCAGAATGCTTCTCTGGTATATATGGCAAATGTGTTGATGAGAGAAAGCGATAATTTGCATAATGGCTTCTATATCAATGAGTTACAGTCACTATATAATGTGCTTAATGAAGTGCAGGTAAAGGGTAAAAAGATACTTCTATTGGGGGTTACATTTGCTTTACTTGATTTTGCAGAAGCCTATCCAATGCAAATGAACAACACCATAGTGATGGAAACAGGTGGTATGAAGGGGCGAAGAAAAGAATTGACCAGGGCTACCATACACGATTATCTGTGTAGTAGATGGGGTTTAGAGCACATTCACTCAGAGTATGGCATGACTGAATTGCTATCGCAAGCCTATTCATTGGGAGGGGGTATATACAAACCTACTACATCTATGAGGTTGCTGGTAAGAGATATAAATGACCCACTAGATGTAAGATATAAAGGTCAGGGTGTTGCTAATGTGGTGGATTTTGCCAATGTCTATTCTTGCTCATTTATAGCCACTGATGACCTTTGCATACTACAAGCCAATAAGTCTTTCGAGATATTGGGTAGGGTAGATAACAGCATTCTTAGAGGATGCAGTTTGATGACTGCTTAACAATTGGTTCTGTTTTGTCAGTTTATGCACCTAATTTTGTGCTATGAATTATGAGTTGCCAGTAGCTGGCAAAAAGGTAAAACCTCAGCAAGTAACTGCATTACATTTATTTTCGGCTTTAGCCTTTATTGGTACAGGTATTATTATATATGTATACAACTTCGATATTACCTATTGGGGTTTAGCGTTATTAATAGTTGGGCTGATACTTGCCACGATAACTGTGGGTAAAAACAAGTGGTTGACACAACCGAAAATTAATTTCATATTTCGTGTTGTTGAATTTCTCATTTCCGCTTCTATACTTACACTTTCGTTGGTGGAGCAGTGGAAGTTTCCGATAGGTATGTTTTCTGCATTATCTGCTGCATTAGTGTTTTCGGTTTTTTGGGAGCGTAATTATAAGCAACAGTTATATGTTCAAATTTCTGAGGAAGGTATCAGAATGCCTGTTACAGCTCGTAAGCGTTTTATAAAATGGTCTGAAGTAGATCAGGTTTTGGTGAGATTTGGCACATTGTCTATAGATTGCTTAGATAACAAGCTTTTTCAGTTAGATGTTTCGGGTAATAGTGTAAATGCACAAGAAATAGAAACTTACTGCAATACACAAGTTGAAAAAGCTATTCCCCTTCGTGTTAACAACAATTGGTAATCATTTCTTTATTTCATAACCGTGAATTTAGGACATTGGTTATAATTATTATTAAATTAGGATTACTTTAGCGGCGCAAAAACCTGCCCCATCGATATCTTATTTAAGTTTCGGGTTGCCAACATATAACTATACTACAACATGCATATTAGGATTGTATTGCCGGCTTACAATGAAGAGGATTCTTTACCCCCATTGTTACGTCGTATAAATGATGCTTATAACCTATATAAGTGGGATGCGAGTGTAGTGGTGGTGAATGATGGGTCTAAAGACAGTACATTGGAAGTAGCACGTACTTTCAAATCGGATATACCGATAGAGGTGGTGGATGTGCAGCCTAATAAGGGTTTGGCTAATGCTATAAATACAGGTCTCAGGCATGCAGAAAAGGGGCTCAAAGACACAGATATTATTGTTACGCTAGATGCTGACGATAGCCAGAATCCATTTTTGATACAGCGAATGGCTTTGCAAATAGCAGAAGGGTCTGATTTGGTAATAGCATCTAGATATCAGCCTGGTGCCCGCATCAAAGGGTTAAAATCTTCTCGTAAGTTCTTTAGCTGGGCTGCTGGTTTATTATTTCGTGTATTTGTGGGATTCGAGGGTATAAAAGATTACACTTGTGGTTTCAGGGCATATAGAGTAGATATGTTAAGAAAAACAATCAATTTCTATGGCGATAAATTCATTACACAAAAAGGTTTTGGCTGCATGGTTGAGGTGCTGCTAAAAGTGGCTAGCCAAAGTGCAACTATGAACGAGGTGCCCATGATACTTAGATATGACCTGAAGCAAGGTGCTTCGAAAATGAATGTATCTAAAACCATGAAGCAAACATTGAAATTGTTGCTCGACTATAAGTTGGGTAGGCTCAATCCTTAGTGTACTAAAATTCTAAGTTATGAAAGCTACTGCCAATATCGATTCGATATTCAACTGGGTTTGCCTATTGGTAGCTTGTATGCTAATTTGGATTTTACCATTGCACAAAGAGGTTTGGTATGATGAAACCATATCTATGATGTGTGCTAAAGGAATACCCAACAATCCAAATTGGAACGAAGAAAAGAGTATTATTTCTAGTGCCGATTTTGAGCAAATAAATAGTACTAAAGATGTTTACAGGGCAACAATAGTAGACAATAGTAACAGCTATTTGTATAATATTCTATTGCATTTTACTACAAATATTGTAGGTAATTCTTATCAAGGCTATATGCTCTTGTCGCGGCTAAGTGGATTACTATCCTACTTACTATTCTTTATTTTAGCCCGTCAGTTATTAGCTGGTCATTGGTTGGTAGGTGTAGCATTGCTACTTTTAGCAACCGATGCAGACTTTATGGGAATGACGCATGAGATACGTGCCTATGCATTAGGTGGCACTCTAGCTATAATGGCTTTAATTTATCTATTACGTTTTTTAGAAGATTCATACAAGTCTCAGTATATACTGTTATTTACACTGTGCTGTGGCGCATTATTACTCACCCACTTTTTGAGTGTGTATGTAATAATAGCTATGGTAGCTGTGTTGCTTGTTTATGCAGCAAAGCAAGTAATAACACCCAAAAACATTGCGATTATAGTAGCGGCTTTAGTACCTGTAGCGTTGTATTTTATGGGGGCTCTTGCAGGCTTGAGCACAATGAGCAATCAAAATAAGAAAATTGCAGCACTCAAGTCGGCTGAGGGTTTCGATCAGCTTCATGTAATAAAAGGTACTTTACGTTTTGTTAGCATCAACAGCAAAGTAGTGTTGCCTGGATTTGCCGACAATTGGATTGTGATAGCTTTTTCATTTTTGATAGTTATAGGGTTTTATTGGTTTTCATTCAATATTGCACGAACAAAAGTTGAAAAACGCAATTTGCATTTGTTGTTTTGGACAGGTGTATCTAGCAGTGTTTTTCTAGCTGCATTGTGTTTTAAGTCTGGTCATTATACTGCATTGTATTATCGATATCACACATTTGGTATACCATTTGCCACATTGTTTACGGTTTATAGTATATGGCTCATTGCTAAATATTCTTCCAGGTCTTGGTTGGCCATATCACTAGCAGGAGGTATCACTGTAGCTACAGTTGTTTTATTTTTCATTGGTATCAATCCTAAAGTAGTAGTTAAGTATAACCATTTTGCTGTGGCAGAGCAGCTAATGAAGGCTGATGTGCATGAAGTAACTTTGCCATCTTGGCGCGATGCATGGCTAATACAATGTAGGCTCACTAATAAATACCCAATGAAGTACTTTAAAAACCCCCAATCATCGTATTTTGCGTTCCAAATAGGCACTACACCACAAAAAGTAGCAGTAATAGCTAAGGATAATTAATTGAATGAAAAAAGTAATCGTATTTCTCGGCACAAGACCCGAAGCCATAAAACTAGCACCAGTAATAGAAGCACTTAATGGCAATGCTCATTTTCAAACCTTGGTTTGCTCTAGTGGACAGCACAAGGAGATGCTACAGCAAGTAATTGACTTCTTCAACATACCTGTACATTTCACACTTGATGTGATGGAACCTAACCAGCAACTTGCATCATTAACTGCTAAATTGTTAGTAAGGGTTGATGAGTTGTTGAAAGCGGAAAAGCCTGACTATATTATCGTTCAAGGTGATACAACAACTACATTTGCTGCATCACTAGCAGCCTTTTATAACAAAGTAAAAGTGCTACATGTGGAGGCCGGTTTGAGAACATTCAATAAGTATTCACCTTTTCCGGAGGAGATGAATAGAGTTTTTACTACTAGCCTTACAGACTTCCATTATCCACCTACATCTCAGTCTCAAGACAATTTGTTGAAAGAGGGGGTGCCTGCAGATAAAATTCTTGTAACTGGTAACACAGTAATAGACGCATTATTTCTGGGGTTGAAGAAGATAGAAGGAACTATACCTCAAGGTATAAAAGAGCATCAATTGCAAGATCTTACCAACTATGTTTTGGTGACCATGCATAGAAGAGAGAACCATGGAGATGGTATCAAGAATATTTGTGCTGCCATTAAACGTATTGTTGCCGAAACTAATGTGCCTGTAGTGTTTCCAGTTCACCTTAATCCGAATGTAAAAGATGTGGTGCATGAAATACTAGGTGATAACCCTTTGATACATTTAGTTCCACCATTTGCCTATCCTGAGTTTTTATGGTTGCTGAACAACGCTAAACTAATATTAACAGATAGTGGGGGAGTGCAAGAAGAGGCGCCATCGCTGGGCAAACCGGTATTGCTACTAAGAGATACTACCGAACGCCCAGAAGCTGTAGATGCTGGTACTGTACTGAAAACGGGTAGCGATACAGAATTGATATACAGTGAAGCAATAAGATTGCTGACCAACGATGCTGATTATAAGGCAATGTCGGCTATATCAAACCCGTATGGCGATGGTTTGGCTGCAGAACGTATAGTTAAGTCTATGGAGCTACTTTAGACACCAGTGGAGTGTAGTGCAATTCTGTTGCCTTCTGTATCAATAAATATTGCCATGTGGCCATGTTCTGGAGAAATTTCAGTTTTGGGGACTATGATAGAACCTCCATGCTGTTCAATTTTGTCTAAAACCAACTGAACATCTGGATTGGCATTGAGGTACAATAACACTCCTTGATTGTTGCTAGGTTCGTAAAAGTCTGGATGATGCACTAATGCGCCACCTATATTCATAGGGTCTGATATGGGGAACATGCGCATTTGTAGATTAGGGAAGTTGATCGGTATCATTCTAATTTCGAATATTGATTCATAGAAGTTTTGAGCTCTATCTATATCTAGTGTGGGAATTTCGAACCAACTAACTGCGTGTTTGAATACCATGATTACTCTTTTGTAAGCTGCAATGTTACGGTTTTTCATTTTACTCCTCATGTTGTGCTCATTATTCTTTATGGGGTTGCAGCTATACATTATTTTGTTAATTTTACTGCTTGTTGTAATTTGAAACCTATTCTAAATCTTGTCACATTAAATACATTTTTATGAAAAAACAAATTTTAGTGGGCATTCTAGCTTTGGGTGCAGTGGCTGGCTGTATCAAGAAAAAGGATGTTGACTTTAAAAACCTACAAATAGATAATTGGCAGCCCGACTGGGCATTGCCAGTGCTTTACTCTGACATGACACTAAAAAATGTAGTGAAAACTGGTACAGATGTAAGAGAAGACGCTGAAGGCTTATATTCGCTGCACTACTCAAGTAGTATAGCTTCAATTGCAGCATCTGACTATATTACCATTCCTAATCAGTCATATAATACTCCCAACATTACACTAACCGCACCTATATCCAGTCCTGGATTTTTTGGTACTGTTACAGATTCGTTTAGTAGTACTTTCAACTATTCTGATGCAAGCGGAACACAGCTGGCGCATGTAGCTATAAAGGGTGGCGCGCTGAACATCAACTTTAATACTACTTTCCGTCAGAATATAGCTGCTACCTTTATATTTCCTCGAATTACTAATTCATCAGGGCCACTTCAGCTTACATTGAATGTAGCTTATCCGGCTACAACTGCTACTGCTGCTGTAGATTTGTCTGGATATACTATTGATTTAACCAATGGTACTTCATCAAATAACCTTGTTGGTTACAAAGTTCGATATACTATAACAGGTACAGGACAGCCTATATCTACAGGCGACAATATTAGCGCTGGTGTAGGTATGACAGACATAAAGTATCATTATTTTGATGGTAGGTTGGGGGCGTACTCTATACCCATTCCTAATGATACAATTAATGTAGGTGTATTTGATAATACATTGAGTGCCAATATTTTTATACGCAACCCTAAAGTTCATTTGCATTTTTCCAACTCATTTGGTGTAGGTGTTACAGCTAAACTGTTTACACTATATGGAATGACAAATACTGGAACAACTGTGCCAATGGTTGTGCCTGATTTTGCAGTAGCAGGCGCTACTACTCTAGGAGGGGCAGCCGCAGCTACAAAAATTACTTTGGATAGTACTAATAGTACTGTTCAAACAATGTTCAATCCAGCTCCTAATGTGGTAGTATATGGCGGCAGTGTTACTATTAACCCTGGCGGTAGTGGCTACAGCTTTATAACAGATACTAGCCGATTTGCATTGACAGCCGATGCAGAGCTGCCAGCATGGTTCAAGATTATAGATTTTGCCTTACAAGACACTGTTAAACTGGAACTGCCAGTAGATACCAGCTTGTTACAAAGCGCAGAATTCAAGATGCTTATGGATAATGCTTTTCCTTTATATGGCAGGGTGCAGCTTTATTTTGCCGATGCTAATTACAATTTATTGGATTCGCTGGTGCCTACAGCTGATGATACAATAGGAGAGGCACCTGTGGATGCTGATGGTAAAGTGACAGGTAGAACTCAAAAGGTAACTACATTCAAGATGACCAAGACTCAATACAATAATATGGCGCCAAATGTGAGATGGGCGGTCATTCGCGGCTCGCTGAAGACTAGTGGTAATGGCACCATCAAGATACTATCATCTAACAGCCTGAAAGTTAAATTGGCATTCAGGTTCAAATTAAATGTTTCATCTACAGACCTATGATACCAAAGAAATTAACAAAAGTCATACTTGCTGCTTTTGCGCTGATGCCTGCAGGTGTTTATGCTCAGGATGCTTATACAATGAAGATGCTTCCTCAGTTGCAGCAATCGCAGTGGGTTAATGCTTCTAATCAATCGGATGCCAAACTGTCTATAGGATTGCCCGTATTATCTGGTATTTCCTTTTATGTTTACAATTCTGGCTTCTCTTATAACAGCATTTTTCAGCGTGTTAATGATTCTACAATGGCTATTAGGCCAGGCGATTTCATTGATAAATTGAAAGAGAAGAATGTAATATCGTTTGGAGCTAATATAAATCTTTTGTCGGCTACATATGCTGTGTCTGAGGATTTGCAAATTGGATTTTCGGTTAATGAGCGTGTAGATATGCGCTTCACATATCCTAAAGATTTGTTCCGTTTTGCATGGTATGGTAATGGTGCATTTATTGGTCAGTCGCTCAATATTGGCAATTTTGGTCTTAATGCCTCTTGGTATAGAGAATATGCGCTACACGGCACTAAGAGTATCGGTAAATGGACGTTTGGTGCTAGCCCAAAATTGTTGTTTGGCAAAGCTAACATCAATACAAGAGAGTCATATTTGCAGCTATATACAGCCCCTGATTATTATGAGCTAACTGCTATGAGCGAGCTGAATGTGCAAACAAGTGGTTTTAATGATAGTACAGACAGAGCGACAGGTAATGATAATGCAGGAGATTTGGTGATGAACACTAAAAATGTGGGATTGGCTATAGACCTTGGGGCTAGTTACAAACTAAATGAAAAAATAGAACTAGCAGCAGGTATTAATAATCTGGGTTACATCAACTGGAAAAATAAGATAAACAACTATACAACTGATAAGAGTTCTTTTACTTTTCAGGGTTTTTCTCTAGACCAATTCTTGAGTAGTGGTGATTCCAATTTCATTTCTACTGATCAGTATATTGACTCAGTAGAGAAGTTGATAGATTACAAAGAAAACTCTAACTCATATCGTACTAATTTGCCCATAGAGTTATTTGCAATGGGTACTTATAACCTAACAGACAAACATCACTTTGTTGGTCAGTTAAATGCGCAACGTTTTACTAAAAAGTTTGTACTTGCAACTACTTTAGGATATAGATTCGATCTTAATAAGCACCTCACAGCAGCATTATCTTATACATGGAAGTCTAATTCTTTTTTTAATGTAGGTGGTGCGCTCATAGTTCGTTTTGCTGGTATGCAATGGTATATGGCTACTGACAATTGGTGGGCATCAATAAAACCGCTAGCTGCGCGTAACGCTAATATACACATGGGGGTCAATCTTGCTTTCGGAGACAGGAGCAAAAAAAAAAATAACGAAGACCGAACAAGAATAGATGAGCCATACCTAATGGGTATACCCATGTTGAATAATGAGGTAATACCAGAAAAGGAAAGTATGGAAGATGAGGAAGGTAAAACAGGGAGACCTGAGTAGTAATATTCTTTAATTCACAGTAAAAATTGCAATGTCTTACTTTTATAGAGTAAGGCATTGCCATTTTATTTAAACTTCAGTTTAGTTTATAGATTAGGTGCTGAACTAAGTAACACTATAATTTCTATGATTGATTGATTAATATACAATTTGTTATCTTGTATAAGTGGTTATTGGGCATATGCGATTTGATTAAGAATGGTGTGTCACAGTATTGTTACATCAAACAATAATGATACTCTATATAAGTTCACAAAAAAGCCACAACGCTATCATCAGGTTGTGGCTTTAAAATTATTTTAATGTAGTTTATGCGTGTCTGAGTTCTCTTATTTTGCCAAATGCGTTGCAAGATAGATTCATCTCTTTGAAACCTATCATCTTATCAGTTTCAGGGTCCCAAACTTTGAGTTTGAGACATTCGTAAATGTCTGAAGGAGACAAAGATGTGACTTTGGGTTGTTGCAACTCTGGTAATGCCTTCATTGCCTCTGGAAGACGATAAAAAGGAATTTTGGCATTAAGGTGATGAATATGGTGATAACCGATATTGGCAGTAACCCAGCGCATGAAAGGATTCAACTTCATGTAACTAGATGAGCCAAGAGCAGCATGCGTGTAACACCATTCTTTATTGTTTTTGTAGGTAGCACCAGGGAAATTGTGCTGAGCATAAAATAAATATGAACCTAGCATGTGTGCCAAAAAGAAAGGCAAGAAAAATGCCAAGAACCATGTTAACCAGCCAAGCTTCACAATGATGAGTGCTGCAATGCCTACATGTAACAGCACTACTACTAATGAGTCCCAATGCCTTTTAGGATTAGAAAAAAAGGATTGTAAACACATGCCGTACATAAATGTAGTGAAGTAGGCAAAAAACATATTGATAGGATGCCTAACTGCCAAATAAGCGAAACGCTCAGCAGTAGTAGCTTCCATAAACTTTTGCTTTGTCATTATCGGGTATGACCCAATACTAGCTGCAAAAAGTTTTGCATTGTTGGCATGATGATGATCGTGCGACCTTTTCCAAATATTGGGAGGTGTAATCATATAGATGCCAAAAATGGTAAACAAAGCATCGGCAACTTTTGACCCTTTCAATATAGTGTGATGCTGATAATCGTGGAATATGATAAACACACGGGCCAACATCATTGCAGCAAAAACACTGCTGCCTATTCTCAGAAAAATGTTATCTAATAAAAAAGCTCCTGCTATGCTCCCAATCAATAGTAAAAACGAAGTAATCGTTAAATACCAGCTCTTCCACCTTATTTCTTTTGCAAACTCTTTGGTGGCCAGAATAAGTTCCTTGCCTTCACGCATAATGCGCAAATATAAAACAGAAAATTCACAAAAAATACATGCTTGGTCAGCTCTCTCATTTCATGTACCAAAAAGCTCCTATTTGAGCTACAATTCCAAGTAAATATCCAAGCCAAACATCCCCTCTTTGATGTGCTCCTAAAGCCAACCTTGCACTACCTACTACGCCAGCTAAAATTATAGTAGCAACAAGCGGAATTAACGCATTTGTAGCACTTAAAAACAACATCACAATCATTATACCTATCATGCCACCTGCTGCTGCTGTATGCATGCTTACTTTTACGAAAATATTGGCAATGAAGATTCCTATTATACCCCAGAAATTGCCTAGAAGCAATACTTTGAGCGGTAGTGGTACACCTCCTCCAGCTATGTTGTTAAACACATGGCTTATCCAGAAATAAAATATCATAGTAGCAAGAAGCGGTATTGTTCTTTCTCTTGCTTGCTCTAAATGATAAGAACTTATAAAGCCTAAAGGCTTGAGTAGTAATATGGTAAATAGAGGAAAAAATAAAGTGGATATACCAATACTAATGAATAACAATCCCAGTTGCTTGGGCTGGTAGCTAGAAAATGATGCTGGACTTAGTTTGTATATGGCCAACGACATGAGCAATGGCATAAACACAGGATGGAATAGTATGGATATACCCATAGATGCCCATCTTATTGCTTTTGATTGACTACCGCGTGTGTTAGTACTGCCTAATTGTTGTTCCATGTTTAATTACTCTGCCTGTTATAAGTCTAGTATCGGAGATAGCCATTTACTCATCTCGTCTTCTTTCATTTCCTTTCTTTGGGCGTAATCTTTTAATTGATCTTGGCCTATTTTATTGATGCCAAAATAGGTGCTTTGAGGATGACTAAAATACCAACCACATACCGATGAAGCAGGGTACATGGCTAGCGATTCGGTGAGTGTTATTCCTGCATTTTCATGAGCATTCAGCAGTCTAAATAATTTGTGCTTTTCAGTATGGTCGGGGCATGCCGGATAGCCAGGAGCTGGTCTTATTCCCTGGTAAGTTTCTTTTACCAATTCATTGATTTCAAGAGATTCATTGGAAGCATATCCCCACCATTCTTTCCTTGTTTTTTTGTGTAGTACCTCCGCAAAAGCCTCCGCCAGCCTATCAGCCAGTGCTTGCAGCATGATTTTGCTGTAATCATCGTGCTCTGCAGCAAATTTGGCTATATGTGGCTCTATGCCATGAATACTCACTGCAAATGCACCAATATGGTCGTCTACATTTTTCTCTTGGGCTGTAGCAACTGGCATCACAAAGTCGGCCAAAGAAAAGTTGGGCTGTCCTGCGGCTTTTTTTGTTTGTTGCCTTAGCATTTCCAGCGTCTCTAGCTTATTTCCAGCTTTGTCGAATACTTGTATGGTGTCAGGTTTTGTTTTTTCAGCCTTCCAGAACCCTACAACGCCATGTGCAGCCAGCCACTGCTCTTTTATGATGCTATTCAGCATGGTATTAGCATCGTTATACAGTTTTGTGGCCTCTTTCCCACTATGAGGGTCATTAAGTATTTCAGGGAATTTTCCTTTCATTTCCCATGATATAAAAAACGGTCCCCAATCTATATATGCTCTTATTTCATTAAGGTCATAATTTTTCAAAACCTTTACCCCTGGCAGCATTGGCACAGGTGGTGTATATGTAGACCAATCAATTGCTACAGGGTTTGCTTGTGCTTTTGCCAGTTGTATATATTGTTTAGCTGTTCTTTTTCCTTCAAAGTCTTCACGAAGTTTTGAATACTCTTCACTTATGCTATTGAGGAATGCAGGTTTGTTATCTTCGCTCAGCAAGCTACCTGCTACAGTCACACTCCTGCTAGCATCTAACACATGTATTACCCCGTTGCTGTATTGAGGAGCAATTTTAACTGCTGTATGCATACGGCTAGTAGTAGCGCCACCTATCATTAGGGGCTGTGTCATGCCTCGGCGTTTCATTTCTTTGGCCACATGCACCATTTCGTCAAGCGACGGTGTAATCAATCCGCTAAGACCTATGATGTCTACTTGTTCTTTTTGTGCCGTGTCTAGTATTTTATCGGCAGGCACCATAACGCCTAGGTCTATCACATCATAACCGTTACAACCCAGTACTACGCCAACTATGTTTTTACCTATGTCATGCACATCGCCTTTCACCGTAGCCATAAGTATTTTTGCAGGACCACTTTTGCTGGCTCTTTCGGCAGCTGTAGCGTTTTTTAGCAGTTCTTCTTTTTCGGCTTCTATGTAGGGTAACAAGTAAGCCACACTTTTCTTCATTACTCTTGCGCTCTTTACCACTTGTGGTAAAAACATCTTGCCACTGCCAAACAGGTCTCCAACCACGTTCATGCCATCCATTAGCGGCCCTTCTATCACCTCTAGTGGACGTTTATACTGTTGTCTAGCCTCTTCTGTGTCTATATCTATATAGTCTGTAATGCCATTTACAAGTGCATGTTTCAGTCGCTCGTTAACGCTTGTATGTCTCCATGCATCGTCTTTCTTCACTTCTTTGCCTTTAGCTTTCACCGTATCGGCAAAGGCAAGCAAACGCTCTGTAGCATCATTGCTCTTGTTAAGTACTACTTCTTCGCAAAGGTTGCGTAATTCGGGGTCTATTTCATCGTATACTACTAGTGCGCCAGCATTTACAATTCCCATATCCATACCTGCTTTTATAGCATGATAAAGAAAAACACTATGCATTGCTTCGCGCACTACATCATTGCCTCTGAAAGAGAAAGATATGTTACTAACACCGCCACTTATTTTAGCTAGTGGCATTTTCTGTTTTATAATTCTAGTGGCTTCAATAAAGTCTACTCCATAGTTATTGTGCTCTTCTATGCCAGTGGCTATAGCAAATATGTTTGGGTCGAAGATGATATCCTCGGGGTGATAACCAACTTGTTGTGTCAAAATATTGTAGGCACGCTCACAAATATCTACTCTGCGTTGTAATGTGTCGGCTTGTCCATTCTCGTCAAATGCCATTACTACCACTGATGCTCCATAGCTCAAGCATATCTCAGCTTGTTCTATAAACTTCTCTTCTCCTTCTTTTAACGAAATAGAGTTGACAATACATTTGCCTTGTATACATTTTAGTCCTGCTTCTATAATGCTGAATTTAGAAGAGTCGAGCATTATGGGTATTTTGGCTATATCTGGTTCCGCTTGTAGCAGATTTACATAGGTAGTCATTGCCAGCGCTCCATCTAGCAATGCATCATCCATGTTTATGTCAAGAACTTGTGCGCCACTTTCCACTTGTTGTCTGGCTACAGATAGTGCTTCTTCGTAGAGGCCTTCTCTTATCAACCGGGCAAATTTGCGAGAGCCAGTAACATTAGTTCGTTCGCCAACATTTATAAAGTTGGTTTCGGGTCTTACAACCAATGGTTCTAGACCGCTGAGACGAAGAAATGGTTTTATAGTGGTCATTAGTTTATGAAATTATTTTATTTGGCGGTGCAAAGGTAGTTCATTGATGTATAACCACGCTATGCCATAAGCAGTAATTTGGTTGTAATACCACTACTTATATGGCTACCTTTGTTATTGGTATGAAAGCTTTATATACAGTAGGCTTACTGATTGTGAGCAACATTTTTATGACATTTGCCTGGTATGGTCATCTCAAGTTCAAGGATATAGAATGGCTACGCAATCCTGGTTTGCTAGTAGTTATTTTAATAAGCTGGGGTATGGCATTCTTCGAATATTTATTTCAGGTGCCAGCCAATAGAATTGGTTTTACAGAAAATGGTGGTCCATTCAACTTGGTGGAGCTTAAAACAATACAAGAGGCTATCACATTATCTGTATTTATGGTTTTTTCAACTGTAGTTTTTAAGCAACGACTCGAGTGGAATCATTTTGTGGGTTTTGCTTTAATAGTGTTGGCTGTTTATGTCATTTTCAAAAAGTGGTAATGTTCTTATTTACTTTATAAAAGTTAAAATGCCCTTTTGTTAGCCTTGGCTGTACTTATTGGGGTATATTTGTGCACTTAGTTGCCGAAAAATAATTATGAGTAATACCAAAAGAGGAGTTTGTTTAGCAGTATTATGCCTGTTCCTGTCGCTGTTTTCTATAGATGTAGTAGCTCAACAGGCTCAAACTCTTGATAAAATAGTAGCTATCATTGGGCGAAACAGAATTGTTTTGCTTTCTGATGTTCGTGCGCAGATACAACAAATGAAATTGCAGGATCCTAATGCTGTGCCTGACGAAAAAACAGCCGAAGAGATGCTTTTGAAGCAAATCATACAGCAGAAAATGGCTGTAGAGCAGGCCGATAGAGATAGTGTAACCGTTACAGACGAGGATGTAGATGGCCAGCTGGATAACCGTATTCGATACTTTACCCAGGTTTATGGTTCCAAAGAAAAACTTGAGCAGGTATCAGGCAAAACAATTTATCAGTTGAAAGATGAATATAGAGATGTGATAAAAGAGAAAATGCTTGAAGAGAAAGTGCAAGGGCAAATTCTTGAAAATGTAAAAATAACACCTAAAGAGGTAGAGCAGTTTTATTCCAAAATAAGTAAAGATAGTTTACCTGATTTTCCTGCTACTGTAGAAGTAGGTCAAATAGTTATTGACCCAAAGGTAAGCCCAGAGATGGATGAACTGGCACATGCCACACTTACAGAGCTTCGTAATAGAATTATAGCTGGGGAGTTGAGCTTTGAGGCCGCTGCAGGTTTGTATAGTGAAGATGGGGGAAGTAGAGATAATGGGGGTAGATATGATGGCGTATCTAAAAAAGGTAATTGGGTGCCAGAGTTCTTAGCCGCTACCTTTAAATTGCAAAACGGGGAGATATCTCCATTAGTGAAAACAACTTTTGGCTATCACATCATCAAAATGATCAATCGCAGAGGTGAGGAAGCTGATGTGGCACATATACTTATAAAACCTACAGTTGTTACTGCAGATATTAATAAAGCAATGGCTACTCTAGACAGTTTGCGAACACTGATAGTAACAGGTAAATATACTTTCTCTGAAGCGGTAGGTAAATTTTCTACTGACGAGGCCGCAAAGCGAACTGGCGGAATGATAGCAGATCCATCTACTGGTAACACCGATTTGGAAATATCTAAATTAGATCCTGCTATGGTCATGTTGCTCGACACACTTCAGCAAGGACAAATATCAGCACCTCATATTTACTACAATGATCAGCGCGAAAAAAGTTGTAGAATAGTTTATGTTCGCGAACGCACACAACCGCATAAAGCAAATCTTAAAGACGATTACGGCAAAATTCAGGAAGTAGCACTAGCCCAAAAGAAGCAAATGAAAATGGTGAATTGGGTGGCAGCAAAGGCCCCAACTTTCTATCTATGGGTAGCACCAGAGTATAGAAATATTGAGGGTATTAAAAGCTGGATAGTTCAGTAATCAATCCTCTATTTTATTTAGTCTTTTATTGGCGTCTCTTTTATTTTGCTGAAAGCATTTCCTATTTCTTCTATTAGGTCTGTTGCTGTCATGCTCTCAATCCCTTTTGTATCTGCAGCTAGTTGGCCAGCCAATCCATGAAGATACACGCCCAATAGTGCTGCATCATTTGTGTCATAGCCTTGTGCTAGCAGTCCACTTATCATGCCTGTTAGCGTGTCTCCTGTTCCTGCGGTGGCCATACCTTCACAGCCGCTTTGGTTATAGTAGCAGTCTCCATCGGGTAAAATAACGGCTGTGTGTTTTCCTTTCAGTACAATACAAATATTTAGCCGCATAGCCTGTAATCTTGCATGGTCTACCAATGTTAACGAGTCGGTTTGTGGTCCAAATAACCTGCTATATTCTTTTGGGTGAGGTGTAATTATAGAATGTTTGGGTATGTTTTTTAAGAGCTCAGGTTGGTTGGCTATAATGTTTAGTGCATCAGCATCAAGTACTAGTGGTCTATTGCATTGCTCCAATACATTTGCAAGCGCCTTAGTAGTAACATCTTGCATGCCTAGCCCAGGTCCAATAGCAATTGCTCTATAGTTTTCCCAATCATTTATTACATCCAGGTAATTATAGCCTTCAGTTCGGCACATAGTTTCGGGGCTGGCTGCTTGCATAGCGCTGTAGCCACACTCGGGTATCAGCGCTGTTACTAAACCTGCACCTGCTCTATGTGCAGCTTTGGATGCTAGTATAGCTGCCCCTATTTTTCCATAGCTGCCTGCTGCAATCAGTACATTGCCATTAGTGCCCTTATGGGCATACGGATGTCTTGGCCAATATCTTCTCTTTACTTCGGCTAGGTCAGTAGTTCTAAAGATGCTATGTGTTTTGTCTATGTATTCTTGGTCAAGATGAATATCAAGCAGGTGTATATCTCCTACATATGCATATGCTTCTTCGTGCAGAAAGGTTCTTTTCAGAAATTGAAAACTTAAAGTAAAGTCTGCTTTCAGCACAGCTGCATCTCTAGTGGGAAGGGAGTCTGCGCTTAATCCGCTAGGTATGTCAATAGCTATCTTTTTATTTGGTAGTTTGTTTACCTGTTCTATAAATTGTTGCAGCCATCCAGTAACGGGTCTATTGAGCCCTGTGCCCAATATTGCATCTACAATTACAATGTGTTCGGGTATCTCTGCAATAAATGTACCATTGGCTACATTGCCTACTAGGTCTGTATTGATAGCTTGTAGTTTTTTTAAGTTTTGCTTACAGTCAGCAGTTTGCTCACCATCCATCTGCAATACAAAAGCTTTTGCACCAAAGTTCATGTGGTGCAACATACGGGTTATTGCTAGGCCATCTCCTCCATTATTACCACTACCACATAGCACTAAGAAAAGCGTATCAGCAGCGAAATGCGCTTTCAGCCAAGCCGTACATCTATGTGCAGCACGCTCCATTAACTCAGCCGATGTTATTTTACTATTCTTTATTGTAGCGTTATCGCACGCTCGTATTTGTGCTGCCGAAAATATCTTCATCGTTATTAATCGCTACTTTGCTATTACTAATCGTTGCGTTTCTTTTTTTACTCCATTTTCTACAATAGACACTTGATATACTCCATTGGCTAGATTTTTCAGCTGCATTATAGTTGTGGATTTATCCGATATTTCTAAAGTATTTATTAATCGTCCGGTCATGTCAAATACTTGCAGATGTGCATAGTGCATTGGCTTCTTTATTTCTACTATTGTAAAATCTGCAGCTGGGTTGGGATATAAGCTGAAATTTGTGCCAACCCAATCAGGTTGCGTTGCAGTGGTTGGCGAATCAATAACTGCTCTTACAGATATATCGTCTACATAAAAACCTTCATAGTTAGCAGCGCCATCACTTACTAACTCAAATTTCAATTCCACTTTCATGCCCAAGAAGTCATTAAGATCCATGTGTTCCATTACCCATTCTGGTCTTTGTGCATCATATATTGGCTCATTATACAATTGAGACATGGTGCCCTCTTTGGTGAAACGTCCACAAAGTGGGGACCATGCGCCTGTGCCAATTGGTGCAGCATACACAGCTACGTAGTCATATTTAGACTCAATTCCCCAACTTGTATAAAATCTTAGCCAGGCTTCTTGAGCATTCGTTAGGTCTATTGGTGTGTTCCAATAAAGTGATGCCGTCATGTCTTCCGTATATCTATCGCAGGTGCTGCTGCTTCTCAGTGAGTTGGGGGGTGTGCGAAACCTGTCTGAGCATACGCTCCAGTCGAAGCTGGTCCATTCAGTTAATGTTTCTGCATTGGGTTTTGCCTCCAGATTGTACTTTCCATATACTAGTGTTATAGTGTCACTCATGCTGTAGTATCCATTATTGCAGTTGAGTACATATTGTAGTTGTTGCCTGTTTGGTGTGCCAGCTGCCACTGTGTAGGCAAATGAGTCTTGCACAGTTTGTAGCATGCTGAGTGTGCTATATGTTTTGGTGCCACCTAGTATAGTTAGACGGCTATCTAGAGAGGTGCAGGTTACAGAGTAGGTGGCTCCATTCATAAGTCCTAGTCTTTGTATAGCATAATTCAAATGTCCGTTATTAGATAATAGTATTCTGTCTTCATAGGTTTTTACACTGGCAAATGGCAGTAGCAACGAGGCTGTGTTTATGTTGGCCTGAAGATTAGCCTTGCAGTCCGGTATTATTCTGGTAGTTGGTGGATAAAAGCCGAGTTCTTCATCGCCAACTTCTGGTGTAAAGGCGTAAATCTTTGGCTTTGACGATTCGTCGCCATACATCCAGTCGTCAGATCCTCCGTTGCTTATGTAACTAAGAGTTTGGTCGCAAGTGCCAAATCTGTAATTATTATCGGTGGTGATGAATGAGCCAAATGCTGAAAATGCTGATGAGTCTGGTGTGAGTAAAGAGAATACATGGCCCCAAGGGTAAATTAATGCATCGTTGAAAGAATGGAAGTTCATGCCAAATCGAAACTTGTGTGTTTCACTTAGCCACTTTATAGCTCTTGTTTCGGGCTCCGAAAATGCTGAAGTGCCTCTGTAGGTTTCAGAACTAGTGATTGGGCTACTGCCAAAATCATCATAACCCCAGGTTAAACCATAATTTCTGTTTAGGTCCACTCCGTATGTGCCATCAGGGTTTGCTCTTCTGTTTTTTCGCCACAATCCGCCACCGCCAGGGCTTGTAGTTATGTTGTATATATATCCATCGGGGTTGACACAAGGCACAAAGTAGAGCTCTGTATTGTCAATGATTGTTTTAATTCGCGGGTCGCTAGCATAGTTTTCTAATAGATGCCACATGTAAAAAATAGTAGCAGATAGGCTCCCTGGTTCTCTTGCATGATGCAACGCTGTAGTAAGCATTTGAGGTTTGCTAGTGTCTTCCACATCCGGGTTGGCTGATATGCGAACCCAATATATTTCTCTGCCTTCTATGGTTCTAAAAGTATCTATAGGTTGTTTGGCGCTTATTAGGGTGGGGTACAGCAGGCGCATACTGTCTAGTATGTTCAATAGCTCAGTATAGCTATAGTAGCCACCAGCATAACTCCCAAGTCTAAAATGACTTGGAATACTAGGGTCTTTTACTGTTTCGCATCTTCCGGCTGTTCCTTTTTCGGCTTTTTTTTTATTCTGTTCTTGATAGTGTTTTTGAACATCATCTATTATTACCTCTACTTTATAGCCAGCATCTTTAGCCAATTTTAGTTCTCGCTCGCTAAAGTCTGATGTGAAAAATGCCCCCCTTTTATGTTGGCCATGGTCTACTGCGAGGCCTAATTTAGCTAGTCCATTTATGGTGTGCGTTTCGTCTAGAAATATCTTGGCTCTCGAATACAGCTCCTGTCCTATACTAAAATAGGGAGTCAATAACAGCAACAGGGCTATCAATAGTCTAGTCATAAACAATGTAGTATAAATACTATTTAAAGGTACATAAATCGTGCCATGTAAATTGATTTACAGTACATTAAAGTCATTACTTTTGCGCAGGCATGGCCGTTTTCTACAATATCGATTCATTACCTCAGTTTGCAAATGCAGTTGTCACTATAGGCACTTTCGACGGTGTGCATGCTGGCCACAGGCAGATACTAGCCGAAGTAGTAAAATATGCTCACGAATGTAGTGGCGAAAGCATACTTATTACATTCGAGCCTCATCCGCGCAAGGTGCTTTTTCCACATCAGTCGTTAGGTTTGCTCACATCGCTGTCTCACAAGTTGCAGTTGGTAGCCAGCACTGGTATCACCCATACTGTAGTAGTGCCATTTACTCCTGCTTTTGCAGCACTATCTGCAGAGGAGTATGTTGCAGAATTTCTTGTTAATAGGTTTCATCCCAAGAGTGTTGTAATTGGTTACGATCACAGATTTGGTAATGCTAGAAATGGTGGTATAGACTTACTTCGGAAAGTTAGCCCGCAATATGGCTTCGACGTAGTAGAAATTCCAGCTCAGCTCATTGCCGATGCCGCTGTGTCATCTACCAAGATTCGCAACGCTATCTCACAGGGCAAAGTAACTGAAGCTGCGCAAATGCTTGGTCGCAACTACACTATTGAGGGTAGGGTAGAGCATGGTCGTCAGTTAGGTCGCCAGTTGGGTTATCCTACTGCCAACCTTTCTTTGCTAATGCCTGAGCAAGTAGTGCCTCAAATAGGGGTGTATGCCGTATTGGTAGAAGTTGATTATGCTATTTATGGGGGCATGATGAGTATTGGTCTTAATCCCACAGTATCTGACACAGCTGATGTGAAACTTGAAGTAAACATTTTCAATTTCGATGCTGATATATATGGTGCTGATATAAGGGTGCACTTTGTAGCAAGAATGCGCCCGGAGCAAAAGTTTGATTCTTTAACTCTATTAGTTGATCAGCTTCATGCAGATAAAGAAACAGCTTTGGCATTGCTTGTTCAATATCAATAAAATGCTTCCTCAAAATGTATTATTTCTTTGGCATGTTCTTGTTGCATTAGTATAGCTATTATGTCAAATCTTATATTGATATTGTGCTCACTTTTGTCTGCATAAGCCATAGCTGCCAAGCGTAGATTGTTTTGTTTCACTCTGCTCACACTCTCTTCTGGGAATTGTAAAGTTTGTTTGCTTCTTGTTTTCACCTCCACAAAAACTATAGTGTCTTTATATTCGGCTATGAGGTCTACTTCTTTTTGCCCGCTGCGCCAGTTTTTATGCAAAATCTTATAACCTTTATTTAGCAAAAACTCAGCCGCCAATTGTTCGCCTTTTATGCCAATTTTGCTATGTTTGACCATTAAAAATAAATATAGCTAAAAATTACGAACGTACAATTACTTTTGTCCGTTCTTTTTGTTTGCCCATTATCACTATCGTTATGGCAAACTGCTCAAAACATTGAAAATGAAAAAGTTAGTTCAGGATTTTTCGCTTCAGTTGCAAGAAGCACTCATAATAGGCAAAACTCATAAGTTTGTTACCCCATCTGCCAAGTTCTCTAGCATTGTTGTTACAGGTTTGGGCGGTAGTGGTATAGGTGGCTCTATTGTTCAAAACTTCGTTTTCGACAAACTAGAAGTGCCATTTATAGTCAACAAGGATTATTCTTTGCCTGCTTTTGTCAACAAAACTACACTGGTCATTGTTTGCTCCTACTCTGGCAATACTGAGGAAACAATTATGGCTATGGAGCAAGCCCGAAAAAAGAAAGCTACAATTGTATGTGTAACATCTGGAGGTAAAATAGCAGAAGTAGCCGCATCTAAAGGCTACGATTGTTTGTTGGTGCCTGCAGGAATGCCTCCTCGCTCTTGTTTGGGATATTCTCTAGTGCAACTGTTGTGGATACTTAATTACTTTGGCTACATCAACAATAGCTTCGAAAAAGAAATAAAAGCTTCAATAAAATGGATGAACACAGAAGCTGCATCTATACAAAAAGAAGCAATGGCTATAGCCAAAAAAGTTAATGGGAAATTACCTATCGTTTATTCTGGCTCTTCAATAGAGGGAGTTGCTATTAGATTTCGTCAACAGCTGAACGAAAACAGCAAATTGTTATCATGGCAAGGTGCAGTGCCCGAAATGAATCACAATGAGTTGGTAGGTTGGAGAGATGATGCTTCAGATAAAGCTGTTATATTACTACGAAACGATGATGATTTTAGTAGGGTGAAAGCTAGAATGGAGATAGGAAAGAAGATAATGAAGAAATATAAACCTACCATAGTTGAAGTATATTCTGTTGGCAAATCGTATTGGGAGCGAGTGTTTAGTCTCATCCACATCACTGATTGGGTATCTGTTTATTTGGCCGATTTGCGTGGTGTAGATGCTACTGAAGTGAAGGTGATAGATTATCTCAAAAAATCTTTGTCAGAAACTGCGTGGTAATGATAAAAAACTTTGTTTTTTCAAAAACGCTCATTACCTTTGCAATCCCAAAAGGGAATTAGGGAGTCCGATTGTGTAACGGTAGCACCACAGTTTTTGGTACTGTTTGTCTAGGTTCGAATCCTGGTCGGACTACTAAAGAAAAAGGGAGATAAATACTTACAGTATTTTCTCCCTTTTTTATGTTTTTAATAAATTGTACTAGATTTACGATGAGTGGGTATGAAATTACTTGGGAAAGGTATAATAATAGGTTTATTTATCGGTACTGCAAGTGCAATCAATCGCATTCATAGAGATATAAAAAACGGTATAGAAAGATCTGTTAGCGGGTGGTCAGGAGTTGCGTTATTACATATCCTCAGCTTTGTTTTCTTTGTTCTCGTTTTAATTATTTTTTCTGAATTTATGGATAAAAGAAGGAAGGGATCAAGTTGAAAAGTTGGGGGACGCAATGTGTAATTGTTGCTTTGTAGTCAAAAGCCAAATTTGGCAGACAATTACCAGGCACTGATTTCCTTATTGCCCCTGAGGGCATTTTAGAATACTTCGACATTGTTAATTCGGAAAACAATAAGTCAGGTTTGAGTATTTATCGTGATGAAAAGAATTTACCTCCTTCTGGATACACTGCTGCTGGACTAGAGTTTAAAGGTTTTCTGGCAGAGGTACGGGTTCAGGATTTTCCTATTCGCGGCAAGAAGGCATTTCTTTGCATCAGGCGTCGCAGATGGGAAGTAAAATCTAGCAGTGAGCTTATAAGTAGAGACTGGAAGTTAGTACAATCAGGCACCCGCATGACCCAAGAGTTTGCGGCTTTTTTAAAAGGAATATTTGGATAAATATCCAGTTAGCTGTTTACATCTGGGCGATTACTTTCAGTTAGACGGTAAACTGTTACAGCAACAATACAAGGAACACATTAGTGAATATAGAAGCTGGGAGTAACGGGAGCATGCATCGGAATGGATGGTTTTTCCCGACAACACAGGGGCCAGGTTAAGCATAGATGAAACCACACTTTCCAATGGAGAACTTTATACGATTGTCACCAATAAGGCAGCCAAAGGTCGAAAAAAGGCCCTTGTAGCCATGATGCAAGGCACACAAGCCGACCAAATAGCAGCTGTGCTGGAAAAGATACCACAACGACTGCGTGATCAGGTGGAGGAAGTAACAATGGATATGGCACCGAGTATGATATCAGCCGTGCGGCGCTGCTTTCAGAATGCTCGTCAGGTAATAGATAGGTTCCATGTTCAAAAACTAGCTTATGATGCAGTTCAGGAGATTAGAATCAAATACCGTTGGCTGGTCATTGAGCAGGAAAGCAGCTTTTACACACTTGCCAAAGCCAATAATGAAACCTATATACCAGAACTGTTAGCAAACGGTGATACGCTTAAACAGTTGCTTGTCCGCAGCCGGTATCTATTGTTCATTCATCAAAGTAAATGGAGTGAAACACAAAAGCAACGGTCAGAGATCCTGTTTAAAAGATTTCCTGAGATAAAAGACGCTTATAATCTGTCTGTCAAATTGGGCGATATTTTCAAAAACGTAAAAGTGAAAGAAGTGGCCTTCAAAAAACTTGCCTTATGGTACAATGAAGTAGAGGCTGCTGGTATTGAATCATTCAGGACTTATCCAAATCAATGCTAACTCACTACATCAACATTCTTAACTTTTTCAACAATCGCAGCACTATTGCTTCAGCAGAATCATTTAATGCCAAAATCAAAGCATTTAGAGCCACTTCAAGAGGTGTAAGAGATATTAATTTCTTTCTCTTCAGACTCGCTAATATCTATGCCTAAACCCAGCATCCCCCAACTTTTCAACTTGATCCTAAAAAAGCCCCCTGTTAAGGGGGCTTTTTTCTTCGTGAGTAACAATCAACCAATCACAATCAAACAATCAATCCAATCTTCACTTTCTCGCTCACATTCTCTCGCACTGTTCTCGCTCACATTTCCAATCTCACACTTTCTCGCTCACATTTCTCTCTCCTCATTTCAATCTTAAGTGTTTTCCCAATCATCACAAAACTAATCACTCAACCCACACCTCATTTAGTTTTTCATTACACTGAAAACACTTACTTCACCTGTGTTACTCACGGTCTTTACGATATACATTCCATTACCAAACACACTTAAATCAACCTTCGCAGAACGTATATCGTAGAGTTCGCTTACGGTCTTGCCAGTAATGTCAGACACATTGATGTATTTAATAGACTCTTTTGACTCTATTGTAATCTCATTGTTTGTAGGGTTAGGATATACATTAACCTTGTTGCTGGTAGCGTTTGTAAATACTACTGATGATGGTATAGATAGCTCTGGCAATGCTATAAATGGACCACCTTCTGGAAGGACAGCAAACAAACCGAATTTGCGGCCATTGCTATTAACAGTAGAATCGAGGAAACCTGATGCCAATACAGTGATTGCGGAGTCGCCAAGATTGAGCGCAGCCAATGGTGCAGAGTAGCGTTTTACTATTACTGAACCAGCGCTATTAGTTACATCTAGTGTATAATCGGCTTCTGGTAGATTGAGGTAACCTGCACTGCCGAACTGACCAAATGCTACATCATTGATGAGGGTGGTAGTACCTGCCTTTACATCTACAGTAGGTGCGTCTGTGCTACCGTGCATCACTAGTACGTTTACGTTGCCAGCAGTTGTTGAAGTTTCTCTAGCCATATCATAAACAGAAAGGCGGAAAGGTGCTGTGCTTGTTCCTGGTGTATAGCCAGTTGGGCTTACGATACCATTGGCAACGAGGATGTATGTTTTAGTATCATCCAGCGTTAGTGTGTCGTTGTATATTGCATCGGCTGCTGAAGTGCTACCTTTAGGAGCAACACTCAAAATAATTGGTGCGCCTGCTGGTGCGTCAATGAAGCCAGTAGCGGTTCTGAAGGCGAAGTTGTTTAACAGTGGAGTACTACCACCATTCAAATACACATCGACAGAATCGGCTGCGAGGTCGGCGCAGTTGTGAATAACTTGAACACGAGCAGTTTGTGCATTTACTGCAAATTGTGCCATTACGGCAATCGAGAGTAATAGTTTCTTTTTCATTTTGAATTTTGGTTTTGTTTAGTTTCATGTCAAAAGTATTAAACAAAACCAATCCAAAAATCAACTTCTGATGCTTTTTGAAATGTTTAACAATTATTGCTAAAAGTTAAACAAAGCAATTTGCCATAAAATAGTGCGCTGGTATTTTGCTATTTGCCAACTATTTTATGCTATACTGTGTCTATGAACAAGTATTTTTATCGTGATTCTAAATGGATGTTATGCTAAAGACTAGAATGGGAGTATTGGCTACTAGTATGCTGCTATGCAGTATGGGTGGTGTGTATGCGCAGCAAAACACTGGCAAAGCTGTGTTGGTGCATACTTTCAATGAGTTGTACTCAGCCAAGCCAATAGTTTCGGGTGATTCTACTTATAGATTTGAGTGTTATGAAGCTAGTGGTCGTGTTATCAATCCGCTGGTAGCGGGTAATGATACTAAGATAACTAAGATGATAAAGGTGGTATCGTGGAAGGGGAGTGTGCCACAGGGTAGTTATGTGCCAGAGTTTATGAGGAAGGAGGAGGAGTATGAACTGATAGAAAATGGTGAATGGTATGCAACAGAGCTGGCAACACAAACTCATAAAAAGTATAAGGTATTGCCAGAGATAGTGAAGCGCGACACAATAGTATTGCCTCCTAATAAGATGGGTACTGGTGGCACGCATGTGTTTCAATACCACAAGGTAGTGGAATTGAAAATGAGTAGTGAAGAGCTGCATCTGCATGAGCACAACCATGGTCATGACCACCATCATTAATCGTATAGGATTAATGATGGTGGCAAATATGCTATGTGGCTATATGCTGTGAGTGCGGTGTAGACGGATCTTACTTCTCTGCTTGTAGTTCTTCTACAATGTCTTTTTCTACACGCAAATTGTTGATGATGAATACTTGTCTGTCGGGGGTGTTTTTGCCCATGTAGTATTCGAGTAGTTTTTGTATTTGTGCGTCTTGCGATAGCAAAACAGGGTCTTTGCGAATGTCTTCGCCTATGAATTGTGCAAACTCTTCGGGGCTGATTTCGCCTAGACCTTTGAAGCGGGTGATTTCGGCTTTTGCGCCTATTTCGGCTATTGCGTTTTTTCTTTCCTCGTCGCTATAACAATAGATAGTCTTCTGCTTGTTGCGCACCCTGAACAGTGGAGTTTGGAGGATGTAGATGTGATTGCCTCTTACAAGATCGGGGAAGAACTGCAAGAAGAAAGTCATGATGAGAAGCCTAATGTGCATACCATCCACATCGGCATCGGTGGCAATAACAATGTTGTTGTATCTGAGTCCTTCTAGTCCTTCTTCTATATTTAGTGCATGTTGCAGCAGGTTGAATTCTTCGTTTTCGTACACTATCTTTTTAGTGAGGCCATAGCAGTTTAGTGGTTTACCCCTGAGGCTAAAGACTGCTTGTGTTTCCACATTTCGGCTCTTGGTGATGCTGCCGCTGGCACTATCACCTTCGGTGATGAAGATGGTGGATTCCAGTTGTTTTTGGTTGAACTCATCTCTGTTTTTGGCAGGAGGTTCTTCATTGAGATGTATTCGGCAATCTCTCAATTTTTTGTTGTGCAGGTTGGCTTTTTTGGCTCTTTCGTTGGCTAGTTTTCTGATGCCAGAAAGTTCTTTTCGCTCACGCTCGCTCAGCTCTATTCTTTTCTTCAGTGCATCGGCAGTAGTAGGGTTTTTGTGGAGGAAGTTATCGAGCTCTTTGCCTAAGAAGTCGGCCAGGAAGGCTTTCATAGACGGCCCGCCTTCGTAAACGTATTGAGAGCCTAGCTTGGTTTTGGTTTGCGACTCGAACACAGGCTCTTGCACCCTTACGGATACAGCGGCACAAATACTTTGCCTGATATCGGCAGCGTCGTAGTCTTTCTTGAAATGTTCTCTTACGGTTTTTACAAAGGCTTCTCTGAATGCAGCCTGGTGGGTGCCGCCTTGTGTGGTATGTTGCCCGTTGACAAACGAATAGAGGTCTTCGCCATAGTCGCCATTGTGTGTGATGGCTACTTCAATATCTTCTCCTTTGAGATGAATGATAGGATAGCGCAGAGATTCTGGATTAGTTCTCCTCGTTAAAAGGTCGAGTAGTCCGTTTTTGGATACGAAGTTTCTGCCATTGAAGTGAATGAGGAGACCTGCATTGAGAAAGCAATAGTTCCAGACTTGATTTTCGAGGTACTCGTGAATGAAGTGGTAGTGCTTGAAGATAGTTTCGTCTGGTTTGAAGATGACCTGAGTGCCATTGGGTAGGGTAGTGTCTGTTTCTTTATGTTCTTTTATGAGCACACCTCTATCGAATTCTGCAACCTTCATCTTACCATCTCTAAACGCAGCTACCTTGAAGTAGGAGCTAAGTGCATTGACGGCCTTGGTACCTACACCGTTTAAGCCAACAGATTTCTGAAAGGCTTTGCTATCATATTTGGCGCCAGTGTTTATTTTGCTCACTACATCTACCAGCTTACCCAGAGGTATGCCACGGCCATAGTCGCGCACGGTAACGGTGCCATCTTGCACGGTGAGTTCGATGCGTTTCCCCTGTCCCATAGCAAACTCATCAATTGAGTTGTCTACTACCTCTTTTACCAATACATATATACCATCGTCTACGCTGCTGCCATCGCCAAGTTTGCCTATATACATACCAGGCCTTAGGCGAATGTGCTCTCGCCAGTCGAGCGATTTGATACTGTCTTCGTTGTATTGTGGTATTAACTCTGCCATATTTGCTCCTGTCTTTCTCTTTTTCTAATCTGTCAAAAGTACTTTATTTGCTATAGCCATTTTGTGGTTGGCACAATGACTTATCCACATTTTTTGATTACCAGCCACTGGCTAGCACATCGGCTATATGCATGGTTTTGATGGGTAGCTGATGGTTGTCGATATAACCTTGCATGTGCATCATACAAGATACATCTGTAGTGATGATGTATTGTGCGCCTGTTTCCAATGCGCTTTTTACTTTAGTTTGTGCCATGCCAATTGATATTGGTTCGTACTTGACAGCAAAAGTTCCGCCGAAACCGCAACAGGTTTCACATTCGGCCATTTCCATGAGTTCTAAACCTTTCACCTGTTGCAGTAGTTTTCTAGGCCCTTCTTTTACGCCACATTCGCGCAGTGCTCCACAAGCATCGTGATAGGTGGCTTTTCCGCTAAAAGAAGCACCAATGTTGTCTGTTTTTAGGATTTTAGTAAGGAACTCAGTGAATTCGAAAACGTTTTTTTGCACTTGCAGGCAAAGATTGTGGTCGCTACTATTATCGAACATTTTGTCGTAATAGTTTCTGATGTAACCTGTACATGAGCCGCTGGGGCCTACAATGTAATCGGGAGATTTGAAGTCGGTGAGGAACTTAGTGGCAACAGATTTTGCCTCGTCTCTGTAGCCAGCATTGAAGGCTGGCTGGCCGCAACAAGTTTGTCTAGTATTGTAGTGAACATTGCAGCCTAGTTTTTCTAATACTTTTACCATGTTCATGCCAGTTTCAGGATATAGCTGATCTACAAAACATGGTATAAATAGCTGAATGTTCATACTTTATAAAATTATTATTGTTTAATGTCTTTTTGCTGCTCTATGAGCTTCTCTTGTTTAATATTACAAAAAGAGCGGGCAAAATTACAAACAATGCGTGGTAAAGCACTTTGATTTTTGAGGTAGTGGTGGGTAATGCATAACTTTTTGATAATCTTACTCGGTTTTTTTG
>CALRKH020000033.1:0-30230 GCA_943367855.1 Asaia bogorensis
TAGTAGTGATTGCCTGGGTCTTTGAAGTTAGGGTTATCGGCTTTGGGGTTAGGATTGACATTGTACATGTCTGACACTGCGAAAGACCATTTGGGTGCAATGTTGTACTCGAGCAAAGCGAATGCCCAGCTACCATAGTCGTTATCGGCTTGCATGTATTGGGCTTCGAAACGGAGTGATTTCTTTTCGTTGAACTTGTAGGTAACTTCAGCAAATGGAGTGAAAGCGTATTGAATAGGGTATTTCTCGGAAGTAGAGCGGTTTTGATAGAGCAATACGTTGTATTCCATGTATTGTATGCCACCTTCCAAAATCCATTTATCTAAGCCATGATAAGTGATTTCGCCCATTACTTCGCGATATAGTTTCTCGTTTTTGAGCGTATTGCTAGCAGTATAAGTGAGGTTGATAGATGTCATATCATTAGGTGAGATAGACGCATTGGCAGTAGCAGCTTGCTCAGAAAGGTCTTGAGATGCAGGTGCATACCTAGACATTAAGCGCATGGGCCTCATAATGGCAATGATAGGCTGCCAGTTGAGTAAACCTCTTAATAGAGATTCGTTTGGTGAGGTGCGCATAACGAAGTTGTCTGTACGCTTACCCATAAGGCTAACGGCTATACCTTTCATACCATAGCTCATGTTGGTATAAAGTACTGTACCATCTTCATCGTGGAGGAGGTTGTCATTTAACAGTATAGCCTCGTTGGTTTTGTATGCACCCTCTACGTACCATGAAAGATTCTTGTAAGAGAGTGTGTTGTAACCAGTGAATGCATACATATTGTACTTGGGAATGAAACGAGTATCTACAGGTTGACTGTTGATACTGGAAACAATTTGTGACATATTAGCAGCATCGAGTGTGCGGTTGAGGACACCAAAGCCAGGCGTTAAGTTAACATCACCAATGCTAACATCGCCCTCACCACTTAAACCTTTTATGACTGGTAGATAACGGACATTGTTTACCAGATTGTTGTCGCTGTTATTGTTTTTGAGCTGACCTGCAAAACCTTTCATGGAGAAGTTTTTGGAGAACTTGTACTTGAGCTCGGCACCCATGAGGGCGTTGTCTATGAGCAGACCACGATCTTCGTAGGTACGAAAGAGGATGCCACTGCCTATTTGGTCGTAAATGCTACCTACGTGAATTGTTAAATCGTCAAATTCTTTTGTGATGCTCCATGCACCAATACCAAAGTCTGTATTGGGAGATACTGGGTTTTTCAGGTTTGAATTGGCGTAACCATCGGCACGAGCAAAGAAAGTAAAACCATTGATAGCGTATCTCATTGTGAGCCAAGCATCGCTACCGCTCAAAGCATTCTCGTAAAGAGGGTTGTTAGAGGCATCGATATTAGTATCCTCCATGTAGAAGTTGAGGTTCATCATGTAATCTCCGCTGAAAGTACCCTGAGCAAAGATGTTGCCTGATAGGAGTAGGAAAAGAACGACAAAAAGCTGTTTTTTCATTTAAAAGTCGAGAATTGTTAAAGTTTTTCCGAAATTAGCTTCGAAAATAAAGTGTGGCAAAGTTTTAGCTATTATTCTGAAAAACAAAAAATATGAAACGAATTCTTTTGGCGGTTGTGTGCCTACTGGCAGTAAACGTAGTAATGGCGCAAGAATTGCCGAACACCCAGATCAAAAATATAGGTACTGGGAAGAAAGTAAGCTTTAATGAAACAGTAGAAAAAGGCAAGATTACTGTTATCAGTTTTTGGGCAACCTGGTGTGTGCCCTGCAAAAAAGAGATCAAAAATATATCTCTAAAACTACCAGAATGGCAAAAAGAGGTAGACTTCAACTACATGACTGTATCAATAGACGAAGCGAGGGCTGAAGGACTGGCAAGAACATACGCAATATCTCAGGGCTGGAAGTTTCCGTATTTTATAGATGCCAACTCTGACTTAAAAAGGTCACTAAATTTCCAGTCGGTACCATTTACTATCATAATAGATGCTGAGGGGAAAATAGTATGGAGGCATATAGGCTATGAAGAAGGAGGAGAATCGGAAGTGATAGCCAAAGTGAAAGAACTAGCGGGTAAATAGTAGCCCGTGAAATACCAAATAATGAGGTGTGCGACTTGCATGCCTCATTTTTTGTTTTTGTGATGATGTAGTTTCAACTTTATGTTTATTGCTACATTCAAATCCTTATTTTTGTTGTCACTGAAAAATCATGTTACAAGTAACGATTAACGAGCAAGAAAAGTATGATGTAGTATCTGAACAAGATGGACTACATGTAGCTGGCAAAACTAGTATACCCGACATAAGCATGCAGCCCAATGGACTGGTGAGTGTGCTACATAACAACCGTAGCTATGAGGCGATAATAGACAATGTGGATGTGAGCAAGAAAGAGGTGACGCTACGTGTGAATGGTCAATTATACACTGCAGCTATACAGGAGCCAATAGACCTATTGCTAGCTAACATGGGCCTAGACCTAAAAGCGATGCAAAAAATGGAGCCTATCAAGGCCCCCATGCCAGGACTGGTACTGAAAATATTGGTAGAAGTGGGACAAGAAGTAAACAAAGGGGATGGGCTGATAATACTAGAAGCCATGAAAATGGAGAATGTACTAAAAGCTACTGGCAGTGCGAAAGTGAAAGCTATAAAAGCAACCGAAAAAACGGCTGTAGAAAAAGGAACTGTGTTAATAGAGCTGGAATAACCCCAAGTATAGAACTATGTATAGCAGAAAGGGAAAAGTAATAGTGGCAGCCAGTGTAGCATTGGCACTGGCCGCTGTGGGATGCAGAGAGAATAAAGGAGCCCTACTGGTGGGCAAGTGGAGATCTGTGAAAATAGTAAATAGAGATAAAGATGAATTCTTTAAGAATAGCCGGATATTTATAGACACAATGGGTAAGAATAATTCAGACTCTGTGAACCTAGAGATATATGGCGTGACTAATGTGGATAGCCTAAGAAAAGAACTTAAAATACAGTTTGATAGTGCTTATGCAGCTGCTGTGGCTATAGACACACAAAGTGTATTAACGTTTAATAACGACAGTACGATAACATTTAGTTTTCCGGGGAAGACTGAAAAAGGCAAGTGGTACATAGATAAAAATAACCAACTAGTACTGGATGAGACCAACGAATATGGTGAAACAGAACAAATGAAGGTGAATGTAACAGCCATAGAAGGTGATAACATGACCCTTACTTTTATGAGGGATGGAGAAAATGGCTCAAAAGATACCTCGATAGTAACATTTAGAAGAGAAAAATAAAACGGTAAACACTACTTTTGCAACCTATTGATATAGGCGACAGCACTAATTGATAAGTAACGAATAAAAAACTGACAAAAAAGTTATGCGTATAATAGCACTGCGACAAGCACTAAGGGAAGCAATGGAGGAAGAAATGAGAAGAGATCCTTCAGTGTTTTTGATGGGTGAAGAGGTGGCACAATATAATGGAGCATATAAAGTGAGCCAAGGAATGCTGGAAGAATTTGGCGCAAGGCGTGTAATAGACACTCCGATAGCTGAATTGGGTTTTGCGGCAATAGGTGTAGGTGCGGCTATGAACGGCACTCGCCCTATCATAGAATTTATGACCTGGAACTTTGCTGAACTAGCAATAGACCAAATAGTGAACCATGCTGCTAAGATGGTATCTATGAGTGGTGGCCACTTCAGTTGTCCAATAGTTTTTCGTGGACCAAATGGCTCGGCAGGACAACTTGCAGCACAACACTCTCAGGCGTTTGAAAATTGGTATGCCAATGTGCCTGGCTTGAAAGTAATATCTACCATAAACCCATATGATGCAAAGGGACTTATGAAAGCTGCTATACGTGATGCTGACCCTGTGGTATTTATGGAAAGTGAAACAGCCTATGGCGACACTGGTGAAGTGCCAGAGGAAGAATACATCATACCAATAGGCAAGGCTGACATAAAGCGTGCAGGTAGCGATGTGACTATAGTATCTTATAACAAAATGATGAAAGTGGCCATGAATGCCGCTGAAGAGCTAGCTAAAGAAGGTATAAGTGCAGAGGTGATAGACCTACGCACAATACGTCCGCTAGACTGGGTAACAATAGTAGAATCTGTAAAGAAAACTAACCGCCTTGTGATAGTAGAAGAACAGTGGCCTTTTGGCAGTGTATCTTCTGAAATATCATACAGAGTGCAGAAAGAAGCATTTGATTATCTGGATGCACCTATACGCCGCATATGCTCGGCAGACGCTAACATGCACTATGCTCCAAACCTAGTAGCTGCATATCTGCCAGATGTGCCAAGAACGGTGAAGCTGGTGAAAGAGGTGATGTATATGAAGAAGTAAGATAGTAAGTGAATAATAAAACAATAAGCCCCACAGTAATGTGGGGCTTATTGTTTTGTATATAATATACTCATTTAATGTGCGAAATCGAAGTCGTAGTTGAGCATTCGCTCTGCTGGGGGATTGAAATAACCGAATTTAAGATCAGGGAATTCTTCGCGAATGAGTTCCATCATTTGTCCGATACCCATAGACTCGCCAGTATCGCCAATATTCATAAGGCCGAGGTACCAATCGGGGTCAATATTGAAGTTTCGCCATTGTATCATACTTAGACCTGTAGCCTTTATTAAAGCACGTAGCGCTTCGTATTCTTCGACACTGTCTGTCATGCCAGGGAAAACAAAATAGTTGATAGAAGACCAGCCATTATACCGACGAACAACTTTTAGACTTTCAACAATATCCTCAAATTTATAATTGTTGGGGCGATAGTATTTTGTATAAATATCTGGTCGGGCAGAATTCAAACTAACACGGATGCTATTGAGCCCAGCTTGCATGAGTTGTTCCACCGCAGCAGGCTTGCTACCGTTGGTATTAATGTTGATACTACCCTTTGGGGTATGTTTTCGGATTTCGATAATTGCTTCTTTTATAGTTTCCCACATTAATAGCGGCTCTCCCTCGCAGCCCTGACCAAAACTAATAATTGGGTAAGGAGCAGTTTGAAGATGTGGCACTGTAAATTCTACGATTTCGGCGGCAGAAGGTTTAAATTGTAATCTATCTTGTGTAGCAACAATGGTTTCATCTTCGGGCTGAAAGGAGATGCAACCAATACAGTTGGCATTGCAGGCTGGTGAGGTGGGGACAGGGCACTCCCAACGACCCATAAAATAATTTCGTGCAGCAGGACAATGATATGTCATGGCACAATTTTCAGCTAGATGTTTTACTAAACGATTATGCGGATAAGCTTTTAGAATATGTTCAAGACCAGTATCTATTTTTTGCTGGTCGTAACCAGCACATTCCTGACGGATATCTCGCTCTATACGTATAGCAGGAACATAAAACTTTTCGTTGTGCCAGCCGGCAGCTGTGTAACAAAATAAGGGTAGTGTGGGAGCATCGGGCATGGTTTCGTAGGCCGACAAATAGAAGCCAGTATGCGCAGGAGGTATAAAAGCAGCAACAGCCCAGCCTTTTTCGCAGAGCCTCATGTCTCCAGTTTCCACATCTATACCAATACCTCTACGACCAGGCAACTCGTATAAATTGCCACCATGTGGCAATTCTATCCAATCTTCTTCGGGAATAGGGATGGCATCCCAACCGGAACGGCCAACAACATATAGGGATGTATCTTCAAAAATGTTTCCATTACCATCGGAATACATCAGAAACGGACTCATGCTCATATTCTACTTTCTTAAACAATCAATCCATGGAGTGTATCAATAGCATCCATGGATTGAACAAAATTAACTATAAATGTCTAACTCGACCCTCTAAACACTGGTTGTGAGTGCTGGAACTGCATTTTTTACAAATTGATCCCAATCCTGAGTCTGTGCCCCCTTCATAACACGAGGGAACTTGCTCATGGCATTGTTTTTGCCACACGCCTTCATATAATCGAGAAAAACGGAAGAAGGTATCACATTGAGGAATACCTCTTTAAGAGCTGACGAACGCTCTACCTCGTAGTCGTCGTTTAGCTTACATAAAGTTTGATCGAGTTTTTCTTTGAGTAAATCAGCATCAACAGGGTCGTCGCAACCGATGTACCACTGATGGGCAAAGAGGTTATCGTGCTTGATACCTGAAACAGAGAATTCTCTAATGGTTATGTTTAAATCTCGAGCTACAGTTTCGATAGCCTTGTTCATGTTATCGACAGAAAGATGCTCGCCACAAAGACTGAGGAACTGGCGTGTGCGACCAACAACAGTCATTTCATATTCTTTGGCATTGGTAAACTTAATAACATCGCCAATGAGATATCGCCAAGCACCTGAACATGTGCTAAGAAGTACTGCATAATCTACACCTTCTTCAACTTCGTGCACCAAAACCGTTTTGGGATTTGGCCTGATGTTGCCATCATCATCAAAATTGTCGGAATTGAACGGAGCAAATTCATAAAAAATACCCGCATTAAGCACCAACTTGATACCTGCATTGGGGCGAGCCTGAAAACCAAAAGAGCCCTCAGAAGCCATATAGGTTTCGATGAAGGTAACTGGCTGACCAAATATCTTTTTTAGGCTATCTCTATAAGGCTCAATAGAGACACCTCCATGTATGTAGACGCTCAGATTTGGCCACACCTCATGTATATTTTTTACCCCGTTGTATTTAATAACCTGCTCAAGCACTATCTGTACCCATGCAGGAACACCGCAAATGGTACCAACATCCCAACTGGCGGCATTTTCTACTATTAGTTTGATGCGTTCCTCCCACTTAGTGCGACGAGAGATTTTTTGCCCCGGTTTGTATAACAAAGAAGACATCCAACGAGGCATATTTTTGGCACTAATGCCACTCATATCACCTTCGTAATACTCCCCTTTCTCGAAAAGAGAAGTGGTGCCACCCAACATTAACACCCCCTTGCCAAAAGTGGCAGACTTGATGTGAAAGTTGGACATGCTATACAACTGCTTGAAACCTACTTTTTTAATAGACTTAATCATATCCTGAGTGACAGGAATATGTTTACTTGCTGAATCGGAAGTGCCAGAACTGAGTGCGAAATACTTGACCTTACCAGGCCAAGAAACATTCTCCTCTCCCAACTGGCATCGGTGCCACCACTGTGCATACATATCGTTGTATGCATGAACCGGGACACGCTGACGGAATGCGGTAACAAAATCTACTTCCTTACTGAGAATATCGCCGAAACCATAGTGTTTGCCAAAAGAAGTATACTGGCCACGTTCTAATAACTGTCTCAATGCGTGTCTTTGATAAGTTGCTGGAGGAGCAACTGACAAACTCATTTTTTTTCTCAATAAGAGCGAGCGAGCTATAAGACTACCTAGTATTGCCATTTACCGTAATGCTTGATTAAAGCTTATTTAAAGCGGGGAAACAAAAATACTGTTTACTTTGTTAAATAGTTGGCAATGTTAACAGAATGGTTAAATGATGTAGATTAGAGCAAGGAATATTTGTTTTATTTGTGGCTAATTATGAATTGGAGATTTCTGGTGGGTTTACTACTACTAATAATAGGTATAGGTGTGTTTTATGCTAGTAGTGTGGCTGGTTCTAAGCTGCCTATAGGTGCTAAAATAGGTGGAGGAATATGGGTGACGGTAGGCGTTTTTCTGCTGATAAAGGCGATGGTGCAACATAAGGATGAGGGCTAGCAAAGACGAGCTGCCTTAGTGCGTGCTAAATGAGCGCGTAGATAACTTGAGGCTACATGCATATATGAGTTTAATGGGACAGATTTGGCGTTTTTTGCTACTTTTGCTTACAGAAACTACAGTTAAATGAAATTTTTCATAGACACGGCAAATATTGCCCAGATTAAAGAAGCAAACGATCTAGGTATACTAGATGGCGTAACCACCAACCCTACCCTAATGGCAAAAGAAGGCATAAAGGGTGAGGCAGCAATAGCTGAACACTACAAAACCATATGCGAACTAGTAGATGGTCCAGTGAGTGCAGAAGTACTGAGCACAACTTATGATGAAATGGTAGCTGAGGGCCTGAAGCTAGCAGCCATACACCCGAACATAGTGGTGAAAGTGCCTATGATAAAAGACGGCATAAAAGCGATAAAGTACTTTACTGAAAATGGCATACGCACAAACTGTACTCTAGTATTCTCTGCTGGGCAAGCTATACTGGCTGCTAAAGCAGGAGCTACTTATGTATCGCCTTTCATAGGTAGAATAGATGATAGCAACTGGGACGGAGTGGAACTGATAGAACAAATAGTAAGTGTATATAACGCTCAGGGTTTTATGACAGAGGTATTAGCTGCCAGCATACGTACACCACTGCACATTGTGCGCTGCGCACAAGCTGGAGCTGATGTGTGCACCTGCCCACTTAGCTCTATACTTGGCCTATTGAAGCATCCACTTACAGACCTAGGGCTGGCACAGTTTGTGAATGACGCTAAGAATATGCAATAATAAAGACCGAATAATACAAAAAGCAGAATAGCCGGACTTGATGTTCGGCTATTCTGCTTTTATACACTTTAAGTAGCTTATCGTGCGGAATAAGTGAGCCCCATGTTCCAAAGAAGGAAAGACCATTTATCTGCCTGCTCGGCAATGATCATATCTGTAGGCTTGCCAGCACCGTGCCCAGCTTTGGTCTCTATACGAATGAGAACAGGATTAGTACCTTGCTGTGCTGCCTGCAAAGCAGCAGCAAACTTGAAAGAATGGGCTGGCACTACCCTATCGTCGTGGTCGCCAGTAGTGACCATAACAGCGGGATACTTTTTTGGTTTAGCATTGTGCACAGGAGAGTAGCTATACAAATACTTGAACATATCTTTATTATCCTCGGCTGTGCCGTAATCGTAAGACCAACCAGCCCCAGCAGTGAATTTGTGATACCTCAACATATCGAGTACGCCAACAGCTGGAAAACAAACCTTGAACAGGTCTGGGCGCTGAGTGAGGCATGCGCCAACCAGCAAGCCACCATTGGAACCTCCAGAAATAGCGAGATAATCGCTAGAAGTATATTTCTGCTCTATCAAATATTCGCCAGCTGAAATGAAGTCGTTGAATACGTTTTGCTTCTGCATCTTGGTGCCGGCATTGTGCCATTTATCGCCATACTCGCCACCACCGCGCAGATTGGCCACGGCATACACACCTCCATTCTCCATAAATACGAGATTGCTAACACTAAAAGAAGGAGTGAGGCTAACATTGAACCCACCATAACCATATAGCAATACAGGATTCTTGCCATTGAGCTGTAACCCTTTCTTGTAGGTAATGATCATAGGCACTCGCTCTCCGTCTTTGGAGTTATAGAACACTTGCTTACTCTCATACTCAGCGGGGTTGAACTTGACACCAGAAACTTTATAAACAGAGGACTTACCAGTTTTGAGGTCGTAGCGGAAAATGGTGGGTGGGTAAACATAGGATGTGTAAGAGTAGTATGTTTCTGTTTCATCCATTTTGCCACCAAAGCCACCAGCAGAGCCTAAACCTGGAAGCGCTATATCTCGCTCTTTTTTACCGTCCATAGTATATAGGTACACTTTAGACACGGCATCTTCAATATACTGGGCAAAGAACTTGCGACCACAAGATGACACACTAAGTGGGAACTTTGTTTCAGGAATGATAGTCTTCCAGTTTTCGGGTTGTGGTTTTGCACCATCTACCACTACCAGCTTACGGTTGGGTGCTCCCTGGTTGGTAAGTATATATAATTTACCATTCTCAGCATGAACAACATCCTGCTCATTATCGAAGCCAGTAACAACTGGAACTATGGGTGAATTAGGCTTGGAGAGGTCTTGTATGTACAACTCATTGCCATATGTTGCATTGGCAGCAGAAATTACCAAGTATCGCTCATCTTCTGTGACACCGCCACCTATATAACGGCGAGGATTCTCTTCGCCACCATAAATGAGCTTATCCTGACTTTGAGGAGTGCCTAGCTGATGATAATATAGCTTATGAAACTGTGTTTTTTCGGATAACTGGCTACCTTTTGGTTTATCGTAACTGGAGTAATAAAAGCCCATGTTGCCCTGCCAAGAAACACCGCTGAATTTAACATCTACCAGTGTATCATCCACCTTTTGCATGGTGCGGGTATCTATCACTATTACCTTGCGCCAATCTGAGCCACCCTCGCTAATTTGGAATGCTGCCAAAGAACCGTCTTTGGTAAATGAAATGCCCTGAAGTGAGCTAGTACCATCGGCAGAGAATTTGTTAGGGTCCAGGAAAACCTCGGGTACTCCACTACCCTTTTGTCTGTAGAGAACGCTTTGATTTTGGAGGCCGTTGTTTTTATAAAAATATGTGTAGTCGCCTTCTTTGAAAGGAGCACTATATTTCTCATAGTTCCATAACTGTGTGAGTCTATTTTTTATAGCATCTCTAAATGGAATCTGAGCTAAATAGTCGTAAGTAACTTTGTTTTGTTCTTTAACCCAATCTTTGGTGTCTGCTGCCATATCATCTTCCAGCCAACGATATGGGTCTTGAACTTTAACCCCAAAGAAGTCATCTTCTTGCTGCACTTTGCGAGTGGAAGGATATACGCCTTTGAATGCAGCTTGCTGAGCATGTGACATAATAGCTGATAATAAAATGGTGGAGCAAATGAGTTTTGCTTTCATTGTTGCTTTGTTTAGTGTTGTAAATGCAATGTAAAGAAAAAAGGAAACTTAGTTAACGAGTTGTGCCGAAGTACTGCTCGGCCCGAGTGTTGAGATTGAAACCAGTGCTAGATGCCTGACTTTTAACATCATATAATCTGTATCGCCAAGAACTGTTCATAACCTCGCCAGGCACTGTGGAGTGGAGCAGCTGATAGTCGGACATCATTTGGTTTGGCTTAAAGAACAAGAACAATGCGTTGGCTAGCTCTTTATTGATACCAAACTGAGTAAGATTATTGTATTGCCATATTTGATAAGGAAGCGTACCAGTTTCGCCAGTGACGGTGATGATATCGGTAGGCGGGCCGTAGCGTAGATAGATAAAGCCGCGCTCTGTTTCGTAGCCAGGAGCACCCTGAGCGGAGAATTTTTTGTTGGCGTCTTTAATTTTTTCGGAGAATTCTTTCCAAGCTTTTTCCGGGTCTTTATTGTTGATGGCCTGGAAGTAATTGTAAACGAAGTATCTCATATACATTTCATCTGGCTTTTTGAGGAAGCCATTGATAGTGTTGGTCTGCATACCATCTGAGAATGGTAGCAGCATTTTCAAGATAGACTTGATTTGAGGTAGGGTAAATTTGGCTAAAAATGTCTTTTCGAGGTTGAGTACAGTGACCTGCTCCATGGCACTATCGTTGAAGACATCCTTGACTGGAGTAGCTGCAGTAACAGGTGGCTTATAGGGGTTGGAATTAAGCCGTTGAAAAAAAAGCTTTTGAACTGAGAATATTTCTCCAAATTTATCTTCTATAGATGCGGTAATCCAATAGTTACCCGACTTGAGCGCACCTGCAGGAATGCTACCCCAAATAAATGGTCGAGGTTCTTTCATGGTATCATTTCTATCGTATTCGGGCATGAATAACTCGTTTTCCTTTTTGGAGATACGTATTTTGGCATAGACAGGCAACTTGTTATCGGGGATAGAGTCGGGGTTGTACAATTCTATGTAATAATTAATGGAGCGATTGTGATTATCGAGAAAATTGGATGAAAGGGGTATAACCTGCATATTGTTTTTGAGGAAGGATGTCTTGGTGTCATTGGCAAGGAATGTATCTGCCAGCTGGATATTACTTAAGAACATTCTGGGTGAAGGCTCTGGTACACGAAAAGTGTCGGTGTATGTAAAAACATTAGTGGTGTCTTCGAAATCGAAGAATTGAACCGAGATTTTGACTAGACCTTTTTTGACAAAGTATCGTTTTGTTTCGAGTATTGTAACTGAGTTGAGCCCATTAATATCTTTACGAGGAGGTGTTTGCAGAATAAATTCATCTTCTTTAAACAATTCGTTATCTACTAGAATGTTGACTTTGGTTAGCACCCTAGCAGTTATAGTTTTATCGGTAGCAGTTTTGAACCTTAGCCCTTTGGGGTTGATTTTCCAGGCAAGCTCGAGATAAGGTCTGTTTTTTTCGGCCAGATGTGGCTCAGGTCTGTAAAATAAAGTAGCTGCAACAGAGGCATCAATAGCTAATGTAGCTATCGGAAAGAGAAAAATTGACAGCAGCCCGAAGAAAAAAGCTTTCATTGTGTGCAATTTAGCTATAAACGATAAGTCTGAGACTTATAAGAATATAAGTTATTCCTAAAAGTGCAAAGAGTTATTGGGTGTAATAGTCGTAAATTTGGCTAAGTAATTGATAATGAGGCAAAAACTGACCATCATATTTGCGGCATTTAGCCTTTCCTTCGTTTTGATGGTGAGTTTATCTGTGTTTTCAATCATAAGATTTACCACATTTACTGACTATTCTAACGAGGTAACACAATCGAACAAGGCGATAAGAGCCATGTATAGGGCTGAGGTGCTGCTAAAGGACCTAGACAGGTGGGAAAGAGGATATATGGTGAGCCGTGATACTGTGTACCTGCGTGTGCTTGGTAATGCTTTTGATAGCCTATACCCAGCGATGGATGAAATGACTGGTATGCTAACATATAACCCAGAACAAACTAAGAATACCAGAACATTAAAAAACCACATAGACGAAAGGATAAAATATGCCAAGGCTAATTTGGCCTATCTTGACACTACAACATCTAAACAAACTTCGGCTTTCTACTTCGAAGGTAGAGAGCATATGATCAAATCGAATAGACTGCTGCGTAAGATGCATCAGCTAGAAAATGAAAAGCTGGCAGCAAGATTTGTGAAACAGCAGTTCTATCAAAAGCTGACCACAAGCACAATAAAATCTCTGCTCATTGTATTTTGTTTGGTGACACTGGTATTGTTTGCCATACTCATGCGACTGATGCGTAAAGGGTTAATAATGCAAGAGGTGCTGAGGGTGAAAGTAAACGACCTGAGAAAGTCTCACAATGAGCTACAGGATATAGCCTATTCTGTATCTCATGATTTACAAGAGCCATTGAGAAAAATACAGGTGTTTGCCAATATGCTATTGTACAAGCAAGCAAACAGCCTGGATAAAGAAACAACAGAAACAATAAGCAAAATAGATGAGTCGGCTAAAAGAATGCACTCACTAGTGCATGACCTGAGTACACTTGCTAGCCTGACGGGAGGAGAGGAAAACCTGCAAAAAACAAGCTTGGATAGAGTGCTGCAACATGTGCTAATTGACCTAAGTAGTAAAATAAAAGAGTTAAAAGCAACTATTAATTATGATACGTTGCCAGAAGTGAAAGGACATGAAAATCAATTAAAAATACTGTTTAATGCTTTGCTAGACAATGCATTGAAGTTTAGAAAGCCTAATGTGCCGCCCATTATAAATATAAAACATAAGAAGGTGACAGCAGCAGAAATAGCAAATGACGAAGTAGAAAACAGAGACCAGTCTTACTATTGTGTTACTATTAGTGACAATGGAATAGGCATTGATAATCAATATGTTGAGAATATTTTCAGGTTATTCAGACGCTTGCATTCTTCACAGTCGAACTACGAAGGTAAAGGTATAGGGCTGGCAATATGCCAAAGAATAATGACCAACCACCAAGGCTATATAACAGGAGAAGGGAATAATGAAGGTGCAAGTTTTAGTATGTATTTTCCGATATAGTAGCTACATTAGCAAAGAGAAGGACAGACAATGAAATTGCTAGCTGCTATAATGAGTATATGGGTGCTACTGCTAACAACAGTGCCTTGCTGTGCTTATGAGCAGAAATGCAATAAAACTGAGACGAGTAAAGAACATAAAGAACATAAGGAAGATGACTGTGAAAATGATGGATGCGAAATATGTTCACCATTTTTCTGTCATTGCTGTGCACATGTGTTGATAACACCCAAAATAGAGCTTGAAATAAAGCACATAGGAATAGACAATAAAATATCGCATAAATCCAGAACAGTAAATCTGGTGCAACAGTTTGTATCTGCATTGTGGCAACCGCCTGATTTGGTATAAATAATTTGGAAACAACTATGAAATAGTTGGACACTTTATTATTTATTCACCAAACTCTCAAATAAATATGAAACAATCATTTTGGGTCGTGGTTGTGCTGTTGGCTGCAATAAAGTCATCGGCACAGCAAAGCATCACATTTTATATACAGAACAAAGGAGAAAAAACATCGGTGCCTGGCGCAGTGATAAGAGTATTGAATAGCAATGCAGGCACTGCAACAGATGAACGAGGATATGGCACGCTAAACAATCTGGCGGTAGGCGCACACACTATAGTCATATCGGCCATGGGCTATGAAGAGCGAATGGAACAGCTAACCATACCAATGGCTATAGACACTATAACTGTAGCCCTAGAAGGAAACGAAGAGGAACTAGAAGAAACAGTAGTAAGCACTACACGTAGTAGCAGATCTATACTAGATATACCTACCCGTATAGAAACTGTAAGTGGTGAAGAACTAGAAGAGAAAGGTAACATGAAACCGGGCGATATAAGAATGCTGTTGGCAGAAAGTACGGGTATACAGGTGTTGCAAACATCGGCTCTATCGGGTAATAGTGTAATAAGAATACAGGGCATGGATGGTAGGTACACCCAAATATTGAAAGATGGACTACCTATATACTCGGGTTATGCTAGTGGGTTGGGCTTATTGCAAACACCACCACTTAACCTAAAAAGAGCAGAAATAGTGAAAGGTGCAGCATCAACTTTATACGGTGGAGGAGCAATAGCTGGCTTGGTGAACTTAGTTTCGAAAACACCAACAGAAGAGCGAGAGTTGAAATTTCTGAGCAATTATACTTCTGCGGGAGGACTAGACATAAATGGCTTTTATGGGCAAAGGTTTGGCAAAATAGGTGTTACTATATATGCCGCCAGAAATAGCGCAAAGGGCTATAAACTTGATAAATATTCGGACTATACAGTGATACCGCAATTATTGAGATATACCTTGAACCCAAAACTTTTTTTCTATTTATCAGAAACATCGGAACTGAGTGTAGGGCTGAATGCAACACAAGAAGAAAGAACTGGTGGATTGGTAAATAGTAATGGATTTGTGCCATTGTCAGGTTATTACGAGCAAAACAAAAGCGGCAGAGTGTCAACAGAGCTAGAATGGAAGAAAAAGATGAATGACAGGGATAGAATTACTGTTAAGCATAGCTATTTGAATTTTGACAGGAAACTACAGTCGCCTGGTTATACATTTGGAGGTAGGCAGCAGAGCACATTTGGAGAGGTGAGCTGGAGTAGAGATAAGAAAGAGGAAGATTGGGTGATAGGAGGCAATGTGTACACGGATAATTTTACAGAAAGAAGACAGGCAAATGTGCCAGATAGGAGTTATACACTAACAACTATTGGTGCTTTTGTACAAAACACCCACAATATTAACAGCAAATGGATATTAGAATCGGGTTTGCGTACAGACTATATAAACGACTATGGTTTCGCAGTGCTGCCTAGACTGTCTATGCTTACAAAAATATCTCCTAAAGTCACATCGCGGTTAGGCGGTGGATTGGGATATAAAGCACCAACAATATTTACAGAAGAAACTGAGCGAATGCAATATAGCGGGTTGGCACCGATAGCAAGTGTAGCTAGCAAACTAGAGAGGAGTTATGGAGCAAATTGGGACTGGAATTACAGAACGACATTTGCCGATGATGCAATAGTATTTACGGCTAATCAACTGTTTTTTTACACTAGGGTAAACAATCCTTTACTGCTTTTGATGCAACCAGCATCTAACGTTCATTACTTATACAATGACAACAACTTGCATACAGATGCATACGGAGGTGAAACCAATCTGAAACTTAGTTATAAACACCTAAAATTGTTTGTAGGGTATACTTATACTCACTCAATGCTTCACTCAGGTAATTTTACTCTGCAACAACCTTTGGTGCCAAGACACAGAACTAACACCGTGCTGATGTATGAAGTGGAAGACAAATGGAAAATAGGACTTGAGGCATATTATTATAGCCCAACCAAACTCAATGACTTTTTTGAGTATGGGAGAGATTATTGGTTAACAGGGGCTATGGTGGAAAAGATATGGGAACGTTGGTCGGTATTTGTCAATTTTGAAAATTTACTGAATGTGAGCCAAATTGGCTTCAGAAGTGAATATGCTTCAGGTTTTTATAAGCAAAATTTCCGCGATTTATTTGCACCAATAGAAGGCAGAATAATAAATGGAGGAATCAAATTGAAATTGTAAAGGGGTAATAATTGGGGATTTGTTAAGTTTATAGATAAAGATTATAGAAATACAAAGCTAGGTTTTGAGGAAAAACTCAACTTGACACTCAAAAAATAGTCATAACTATGACTTGTAAATACATTGAACTGACATATAAAATATAAGAAAAAGCAACACCGAAAGAACTAATAATTATTGAGTTATTAAGGCTATGGTATAATTAAAACACCCACTAACTCATCTAGTTGTGAGCTATAAAAAATAAAAATTAATTTTCAAGTAATAAATGCTCAATATTTTCAATTTGAATGCGATAGCTGTATAAATGATGACATGCATATATGCGTATAGAATAAAGGTAGGCAGTAGTACTGTATAGATATTCTGACACTACAATGGATGAATATTATTATATATTATATTTTTAGTATTAATTATGAATCGTGGTCATTATAAATATTTAACTATCACATGTTGAATACATTACAGAGCATGCAATCATTATTGGTGATATCTGCTACCAGCAAGAAGATACGGTTACCCTTAACCAATATTAATACAATTGAACAAGTGAGAAAAAAACAAAGCTGTATTGATGGCTAATATGATACACATGAAAATAGAAATGGCCAGAATGGGATTTGAAACCTTAAATTAGCAGCATGACCATAGTAAAAGGACAATTTATAGATCTATTTACCAAACGTATATACCCGGCTGAGATATGCATAAAGGAAGGGAAAATTGCCTCAATTGAAGCAATAGCTGATGCACCTGATACATATATATTGCCGGGCTTTGTAGATGCACACATACATATAGAAAGCTCAATGCTAGTACCTACAGCATTTGCTCCACTTGCTGTAAAACATGGGACAGTAGCAACGATATCGGACCCACATGAAATTGCTAATGTGTGTGGTGTAGCGGGCGTGAACTACATGATAGAAAATGCAATACTATCTCCCTTGAAATTCTTTTTTGGGACACCATCTTGCGTGCCTGCTACCAATCATGAAACTGCAGGAGCACAATTGGGGCCCAAAGAAGTAGCAGCATTGCTGTGTAAAGATGAAATCTGGTATTTATCTGAAATGATGAACTACCCAGGTGTACTTCATGGGCAAGCTGATGTAGTGGAAAAAATAAGGGCTGCACATGAAGTAGGTAAACCAGTGGATGGGCATGCGCCAGGGCTGAGGGGAGCGGAGGCAAAAAAGTATGCTGAAGCTGGCATAAGCACAGACCATGAATGCGTGACTATAGATGAAGCGCTAGATAAAATAGAAGCTGGCATGCATATACTGATAAGAGAAGGCAGTGCTGCAAAAAATTTTGAAGCTTTATGTCCTTTATTAAAAGTACATCCGGACAAAGTAATGTTTTGCAGTGATGATAAGCACCCAGACGAATTGCTGCTGCACCATATAAACCGCATAGTGGTTCGTGCTTTAGCCAAAGGTTATGACCTATTTGATGTATTGAATGCTGCATGTGTGAATCCGGTATTGCATTACAAAGTGCCAGTAGGATTGCTAAGACAAAATGACCCGGCCGATTTTATCATAGTAGAAAGTTTAGCAACATTTAAGGTAATGGAAACATGGATAGATGGCAGACCTATATATAAAGATGGTAAAATAGATATACCTGAAATAGAGGTGGATGTTATCAATAATTTTGAAGCTAAGCCTATTAATAAAGATTCGATAAAAATAGGCGTAAAAAAAGAAGGTAGTTTAATAAGAGTAATAGAAGCAGTAGAAGGGCAATTGATAACCAAAGAGTTGCATGCAAGAGGCAAAAATGTAAATGGATATTGGGAAAGTGATGTGGAACAAGACATACTAAAAATGGTGGTGGTGAATAGATATACTCCCAACTCGGTGCCTGCTGTATGTTTCATCAAAAATATAGGACTAAAGCAAGGAGCAATGGCATCTACAGTGGCACACGACTGCCACAATATAATAGCAGTAGGCGTAGATGATGAATCAATTATAAGCGCTGTAAATGCAATAATATCTGTAAAAGGAGGTATATCGGCATCAAGCCCAGGCAAGGAAGAGATGTGTATGCCTCTACCTGTAGGTGGATTAATGTCTACCAGTAAAGGTGAAGAAGTGGCAGCTGACTACATAGCTATAGATAGGTATGTAAAAGCGTTAGGAAGTACCCTACATGCGCCGTTCATGACACTATCTTTTATGGCACTACTGGTGATACCTGACTTGAAGTTGAGCGACAAGGGTTTATTTAGTGGAACAAAATTCCAATTTACTGATGTAGAAGTATAGGCGTAATTATAGACACTGTTCTATTCGGCTTTATTGTTTGTTTGTAGATGAGGGCACATGTGTTTTGCCAAATCTCTAGCTGCACCATCTGCACTGAGTAGTAGTGCCTCAGTTATATTATTGCGTTCTTGTTCAGTTTTGTTTTGAGATAACTTAGCTATTGCATTGATGTTATCTATCTCAATTTCCACTGGTACAATTCCATTGAGCAAAGCATCTCTATAAGTTGGGTCAATTACTTGCCACTGTTGAAGATATTCTGGCTCTGATACCTGCATTAGTTCTTCAAGTACTCTAATTTTATCGTCGTAGGAATGAAGTACTTTGCAGAGCCCGTAAGCATGCACTGCTATATAATTCCAGGTAGGAACATTGCGACTATGTGCATAATGAGAAGGGGATATATATGCATGTGGCTGACAGAATATCAGCATTAATTTACAACCATCAAGCAAAGGAACCATAGAGTTGGCAATGGCAAAATGTGCAGAAATTACAATTTTATCAGCTACCTCTTTGATATGAACAGGTAAGTGTGTAGCAATAGGCAGACCGTGCTGCACTGCGATAATAGCAGCAAAATTGTATTGCTGCATAAATGCAATTTGATCTTGTCTGTCGGTGAATTTAAACTCGGGAGGAATAAACATGAGCAAATATAAACCAAGCGGATTTGTGCAAAAAGGAACATTATATCACTCTCTATTAAAACTATTCCAAAACTGCAACTGCCGTCATATTGGGTCGATGTATTCCGTATAGTATTGATTTTGAGCTATTTTCTAACATTTACTCAATGCCAAACGCCTTATATTTGTTTGTTGTTAATTTTTTAGAAGTTAGACCGACTAGACGAATGAAGTTTTCTAGTTTAATTATATTATTCTTACTATCATTTTTCGCTTCTCAAGCTCAGATTACGGGCACTGGTACAGTATGTGTTGGTGGAACCACGAGCATGACGGGAAGCGGTCCTGTAGGTAGTACATGGTCTAGTTCAAATGTAAGTGTTGCCACAGTAAGTTCGACTGGTATAGTAACTGGAGTATCTTCTGGAACTGCAACTATATCTTATGGCATAAGTCCTACATATCATACTAGCATCGTAACTGTAAATGCTCTACCAGTTATCACATTATTTGGCCCTTCATCTATTTGTATTGGATCTGGCACATCATTACATGGTAGTCCGACGATGGGAACTTGGTCATCGTCGAACCCGCTGATAGCAAGCGTGAGCACTAGTGGATATGTAACTGGGATAACGGCAGGAGTAGTAGAAATAACCTATACTACAACAAGTGGATGCTCCTCATCCAGACCAATAACCGTAAATCCATTGCCTACAACAATAACAGGGACTTTATCAATATGCGAATCTGCCAGTTCGGCTTTAACATCTACTCCCGCTGGAGGAACATGGGTAGTAGCAACGCTTAGCGTAGCTACAATAGGTTCTGCTACAGGCACAGTAAACGGAGTGTCTTCAGGTACATCAAGCATTACCTATACATTATCAACAGGTTGCAGAACTAGCGGAATAGTGACAGTGAATCCATTGCCTGCATCTATATCTGGGGCAGCATCGTTATGCACAAGTACAAGTGTTACTTATGGCAGCACCACGACAGGTGGCACTTGGTCGTCCTCCTCCCCTACTGTAGTTGCAATAGATGTAACAACAGGAACTGCCAATGCCATAACAACTGGCAGCAGTGTGATATCGTATACGCTACCAACTGGGTGTAATGCAGTAAGAGCGGTAACAGTATACCCTACCCCAGCAGCTATTGCTGGCCCAGCTAGTGTATGTGTAGGTAGTACTATTACATTGTCAAACTCAGTGGTTGGTGGCGTGTGGATATCGTCTTCGCCAGCAATTGGCAGCATAAGTAGTAGTGTAGGCAGTAGTACTAACTTAACCGGCTTAGCAGCAGGTACATGCACTGTAAGTTACACTATAGCAGGAACATGCACTGCTACACGAATTGTAACTGTAGAGCCATTACCAGTAGCCGGTGTGCTCACTGGTCCAGGCATGATGTGCACTGGAACAACAAGTTCTGCATTTAGCACTGTAAGTGGGGGTTCTTGGACTTCATCGTCTATAAGTATAGCAACAATTGGCAGCACAATTGGTGTTATCAATGCAATTTCGGCAGGAACTACAACAATATCTTATAGTGTAAGTAATGCATGTGGTACATCTGTAGCAACTGTAAATGTTACAGTAAGTGTGCCACCTAGTTCTATAAGTGGACCTACATCGATATGTGATAGTAGTTCAGGATTGTTTAGCTGTGCTGTGACTGGAGGAATCTGGTCAAGTTCGAATGTAGCAGTGGCAAGTATAGGTAGTAGCACAGGCATGGTAGTTGGTAACGCTCCCGGAACTACAATAATTAGCTACAGCATTGGCAGCTGTGCCGCAACTGATACACTAACAGTAACACCAGCGCCAGCAGGGCTAACTGGTATCATGTCATTGTGCACAGGTAGATCTACCACGCTAGCAGATGCTACAACTGGGGGTACCTGGGCTACATCATCTACATCTATTGCTGTTGTAACAACAGTAGGTAGCACTACAGGGGTAATAACAGGTGTTTCGGCAGGGACTGCCACCATTTCATATAGTATTGGTGGGTGCATAGCTTATGCTGTAGTTACTGTATCGGCATCACCTACAGTCAATGTAATATCCAGCCCGTTATCTTGCCAAGATGGAACAATGCTAAGTGTGACTGGTGGAGATACGTATGTATGGACTCCAGCTGCTGGGCTAACGTGCACAAGCTGCACAAGTGTAACTGCAGTGCCAACAGTATCAACAACCTATTCGGTAGTAGCGACAGCTACATCGGGCTGTATTGGTTCTACGACAACGCATGTATCATCAGACTACATATCTGGCAATATAACTTTTGCTGCTGCTACACCACCATTAACAACATGTGAGGTATACTTGATAAAATATGCACCACTTGATAGCTCGGTGCTTGGTATAGATACTCAAACCACATGTATGAGTGGTAGTGAGGTGTATTATAGATTTGATATGCCTACAGATGGCAGGTATATGGTAAGAGCCAGACTGACTAGTGGAGCAACTGGTGGCAACGGCTATCTACCCACCTACGGGGCAAATACTCCTAATTGGTTTAATGGAGCATCAATAACACACTTTGCTGGTAGAGCAGATAGAAATAATATAGAATTGCAATATGCCACATTGCCATCGGGGCCTGGATTTATTGCTGGTAACATATACTCTGGCGCAGCAAAAGGGACAACAGGTGAAATACCTGAACAGGGTGTATTGGTGTTTATAAAAGATGCTGCAACTGGGTTAATATTATCTCATACATATACTAATGCAAGTGGTGGGTATGTATTTGGAAGCTTGGGACTTGGCAACTATGTTATATATCCTGCCGAGTTTGATTATTATACTACACCATCATCTACCGTTACTTTATCGTCAACATCAGTATTTGCTACTGACGTGACCTTTAAGAAAAACACTACATCTCATACAATTTACCCATTCACCTATGTATCTGTAAAAGATGCCAGCGATGCAGGCAAGCTGAATGAAATTGTACTTTCACCGAATCCTGCAACTAATTGGGTGAAAATATCTGGCGACAACAGCCATGCAACAAGGATACTAATAACAGATATTACTGGTAAAACTGTGAAAGAACTTAACTTAACAGAGCAGCCTATAGATGTAAATGGCCTAGTAAGTGGTACATACCTAGTTATGATTTATACGGAAGAAGGGCTGATGACGAAAAGGCTAATCAAACAATAAGCTACTTCTCTATCAAATAACATTTTCTATGTAGTTTGCCTTGAAAATCGAAAGGAGTTGTCATGCCTGTAATATCCTTGACAACAGCTGCTGGAATGGCGTCTCTATCAAGAACAAATCCTCTGTAGTTGTTGCTAAAATAAATTCTAGCGCCATCGCTGCATGCTTTTAGTATCTTTTTGAGCATCATTACATGGTCTCGTTGCACATCAAAATCACCGTCCATACGCTTACTGTTGGAAAAGGTAGGCGGATCGCAAATAACCAGATCAAAGCCATCTTTGGGAGCATAATCTAGCCATTCTATGACATTGCCGTGTACTAGCTCATGTTTCTTTTCGTCAAATAATTTATTGTATTGAAGGTTTCGTTTAGCCCAATTAAGATAGGTTTTAGACATATCGACTGAGGTAACATGAGCAGCGCCGCCGCTGGATGCATACACACTAAATGCCCCTGTGTAACAAAAAAGATTGAGTACACGCATGTCTTTAGCTTCTGCCTTAAAGAGTCCCCTAGTTATTCTATGATCGAGAAATAGACCAGTATCTAGATAGTCTGTAAGATTGATGATAAACTTTAGCCCAGCCTCTGAAACAATTTTCTCTACTTTTTCTTCAGCAAATTTTTCATACTGCCCCTGCCTACCCGCTTTTCTTTGTCGCACCTTCATGTATATGTTGGCCTCTGGGACGGAAGTGATAGCTGAAATTGTTTTTTTACATTCCTGCAACCACTCTTCATGATCCTCGTCTGTCATACCATGCCTACGTTTATACTCTGCTGCATGAATGACATCATCATATACATCAATTGCGAAAGGGAACTCTGGCAAATCATGATCGTAAAACCTGTAACAAGCTAAATCTTGTTTTTTGGCAATTTTATTAATGTGCTTGTATACTTTGTTTAGCCTATTGGCAAACATTTGTTGTTTTTCAGTAATCACGTTTCAGCAGAATTGAACTCAAATTTAAGCCTTGAAATTATGCATAAGCCAATTCTTTTCGATTATTGGGGCTTTTTACTGTTAGTACAAGCTTTTCACTGTTTTATTTGCAACTGCAATCTTGATTTTTATTAGGTTTGTATATTCCAACGATGAAAAGCAGATGCAATTAGCGCAAAGACTGAATTCTTTTTCAGAACCCCAAACTATAAAGATGGCCAAATTAGGCCGGGAACTTAGAGCAAAAGGAATCAATGTTATAGATCTTAGTTTGGGAGAACCAGACTTTTTGACACCAGAACACATAAGACAAGCGGCAATAAACGCTATAAATGAAGGCGCATGCAAGTATACTCCTGTGGCAGGTATGCCAGAGTTGCTAGAAGCTATAAGTGCTAAACTGAAAAGGGATAATAATCTTGATTATGCACCCAATGAGATAATAGTATCTACAGGGGCTAAACAATCTTTGGCCAATGCTATACTCTGTTTAATAGACCCAGGAGATGAGGTGATAATACCTACACCGTATTGGGTAACCTATGCTGCACAAGTTCAGCTGGCAGGTGGCACTGTGAAATACGTGAGTTGCACGATAGAAACAGAATTTAAGATAACACCTGCAATGCTTGAAGCTGCTATAACAGCTAAGACCAAGTTGTTCATGTTTTCTTCGCCCTGCAATCCTACAGGGATAGTATACACAAGAGATGAACTAGCGGCATTAGTAGAAGTGTTCAATCGTCACCCTCAGGTAAGCATAATAAGCGATGAGATCTATGAATACATCAATTATGCTGGTGGGCATGAAAGTATAGCACAGTTTGCAGAAATAAGGGATAGAGTTGTAGTGATTAACGGCATGTCTAAAGGATTTGCAATGACAGGCTGGAGGATAGGATATATGGCTGCACCTAGAGAGCTAGCGCAGGCATGCGATAAGCTACAAGCACAGTTTACTTCGGGTACAAACATAATTGCACAAAGAGCATCAATAGTGGCACTAACATCTACACTGGAACCTACTATGAAAATGGTAGAACAATATAGAACAAGACGCGACTATGTAATAGGCGCCCTACAGGATATGCCAGGAGTAAACGCCATCTCGCCGGGTGGTGCTTTCTATGCTTTTCCACACATTGCATCGTTTTATGGTAAACGTTTTGGTGACACGGTAATCAATAACAATGAAGACATGAGTATGTATCTGCTGAATGAAGCACATGTAACAACAGTGAGCGGCAGTGCATTTGGCAATCCTAACTGCTTAAGACTATCGTTTGCTACATCAATGGATAATTTGAGAGAAGCAATGAGCCGTATAAGTAATGCTTTAAATAAACTATCTTAACTATTACTGCTGTAAAACCAGCTTTTAGATAAGACGGGTATAAGATTATAATACCTCAATATGTTAGCTATCTAACAAATTGAGGTATTTTTGCGATATGCAAATGAAACTTGGTAAAGGAATAGGTGAACTTACATTTGGCATGTTGCCAGCAGATGTTGAAGCAAAACTAGGTAAACCTGATAGAATATTTACAGCTGAAGACGAAGACGATGAGTTCATATATCAGTATAATAGCCTGAAAATGATGCTCACGTTTTATAAACATGAAAATGACAAATTGGGTTACATAAGGTCATCAAATACTGAAATAACATTTGGAGGTGCACCAATAGTAGACCAAGATGTGAAGGCTGTGCTGGAAGGGCCAATGAAAAACATAAGCAAATGGCAGGTGGAGAAATATGATTTTTTTGACACCTACTTAAATGAAAAAAACTGGCTGGTATTGAATGTGGAGTATGAAAAAATAGCCGACATTGAAATTGGTGTTCCTCTGGATGCTAATGACGTATATGTATGGATGTAAGCATCAACTACACCTATACTGCACACTTAGGCTTGAACAATCGTGTATTGTGGCCTATGGGGATATAAAGTAGGAAAAGTATTTAAACGTACAACTATCACCAACTACAAATAATAAACTGACATATTAACAGCAGCAATGGAAGTAAAAACAGCTGAATACCTGATAAGTAGCCCCAAACTAGAGAACTGTCCGAAGGCTGACAAACCTGAATATGCATTCATAGGCAGATCAAACGTTGGAAAATCTTCATTGATCAACATGTTGACAGGGCAAAGTAAGCTTGCTAAAACTTCTAATACACCTGGCAAGACCCAAATGATCAATCACTTTCTTATCAACAAATCGTTTTATGTAGTAGATCTTCCGGGCTATGGCTTCGCAAAAGTATCTCAGACAACTAGAGTGGCATGGGAGAAGATGATAGATGAATACCTGACTGGGAGAGAGAATCTTGTAACAGTATTTGTATTGATAGATAGTAGACTATCGCCCCAAGAACTGGATTTGAAGTTTTTAAGAAAACTAGGTGAGTTGCAAATACCCTTTAATATTGTGTTTACTAAAGCTGATAAAAGTAGCCAGAAAGAAGCCCATAAGAATGCTAGAAACTTCATCAACGAAATGAAAAAGGAGTGGGAGTTTATACCTAGATCGTTTATGACAAGCTCAGTAAAGTTTTTGGGTAGAAAAGATATGTTAAGCTACATTAATGAACTAAATGAAATTTATCATAATCAGGACACTGACAGTTGATCGTATAACTAATTTTATTTTGAAGATTATAGCAGCCCATATCAACAAAAGGATTGGGCTGTTTTAATATAAAAATGGAGGTTTCAGAATTAGACTATGGCGCATGCGACATACTATATTCTTACTTGTGATGATTGTTAACAAACAAATAGTATTAGGTTTTGCAGCACACTAACATTTTAACATTTTACGTTTTATAGAAAAATAGTTACGTTTGTAGCAAATAACCCACTCAATAGATTTATGTTAAGCAAAGAATTCAGAGTAGAGAGCAACAGCCATTCGACACATGATTCGAGCAGTAATACTATCAAAAATCAGATTATGGGTTTGCTAGATGCATCCTTTAGTTCTGGGGCGATACTAGACATAAAAATCATAGACGGAGTTAATATATCTGCCGATGGCAAAAGGTTTAGCCAAATACGTATAGACATAATAAGCAACACAGCTGTAGAAGACCTAGCGATGTATGTGGACTAGTGAAGGGTTATACAGTAACCCAAATTCTATCGGCATCCTGTTTGCGAATGCTTAGATAATAACCAGCAATGTTGATAGCTAGTGGGTCGCCAAGTGGTGCAATCATCTCTACCCAAACAGGTTCACCAGGTACACATCCCATTTCCATAAGCGTCAAGGTAAGTTCACTTTCCTCTTGACCGCTAATGGTAGCCTTTGTGCCTGTAGGTAACTCTGATAACTTAATGTCCATTTTCACTAATCTGATTATTGTAATAGCAAAGGTAGGATAACAATACTAGTTTGCAGTAAGTACTAAAAATGGTAGATTGCGAAGACACTTGCAGAGAAAGAAATAATGAGTACGATAGACTGGGTAATAATGTTGCTGACGCTAGTAGCTATGACATGCTATGGGCTATGGAAAAGTAGAGGACAAACTGGACTACACAGTTATCTGCTAGCAGGCAATGAATTGCCGTGGCACGTGATATTGTTGGGTGTAATGGCAACACAAGCAAGTGCTATTACATTTTTATCGGCACCTGGATATGCGTATAATGATGGACTGAGATTTGTACAAAACTACTTTGGACTGCCCATAGCAATGGTAGTAATTGCTGCATTTTTTGTGCCGGCATTTCACCGAATGAAGATATATACTGCGTATGAATACCTTGAAAGAAGATTTGATAAAAAAACGAGGAAACTTACCGCTTTTCTTTTTCTATTGAGCAGAGGCTTGTCTACAGGTATCAGTATATATGCACCATCTATTATACTAAGCTCCATCTTGGGTTGTAGTGTATATATAACCAATTTGATAGTAGGTGGTATATTGCTATTATATACTTATACAGGTGGCGCTAAGGCTGTGGCACATACACAAAAATTACAGTTTCTTATTATTCTATCGGCAATGGGATATACTGGGTGGCTAATAGCGAGTAAAATGCCCGAAGGTGTTGACTTTGGTAGCATGATAGAAATAGCTGGCGTAAGCGGAAAACTAAATGCTGTAACAACCAACTTTGATTGGAAAGACAAGTACAATGTATGGAGCGGTACAATAGGTGGATTTTTTCTGGCATTATCCTATTTCGGCACCGACCATAGCCAGGTAGGTAGATATATAAGTGCAAAGAGTGAAAAAGAAAGTAAACTAGGCTTGTTACTAAACGGGATAGTGAAAATACCTATGCAACTAGGGATACTTTTTATTGGTGTGCTAGTGTATGTATATTACATCTTTGCACAAACACCGATTCACTATAAAAGCGAGGCTGTGCATCAACTAAAAGTTACTGAACCTATATATTACCAAAATCAGTATGAAGCTCTGAAAAAGCATCAAAAAAATGCATCGCAGCTAGCTATGAGTATGATAGCAAAGGAAGGTGATAAGAATGACACCAAAGAGCTACTGAAAGGAGAATTAAAAGAAATAAACAGCATACGAAAAGAGGTGTCGGATAAAATATATCAACAAAAACTAAGTGTTGATAAAAGTGACAGCGACTATGTTTTCATATACTTCATCAAAAATAACTTACCTGTTGGGCTAGTGGGATTGCTATTTGCGGTGATCATACTAGCATCTTGGGGATCTATTTCGGCCGCGCTCAACTCGCTAGCTGCATCATCGCTAATGGACATACACATAGGAGATAGAACGATAAACAAAGAGCAACAGCTGAAACTAGGCAGAAAACACACTCTAGGATGGGGTTTGTTTTGCATAGCTACAGCAATGTTTGCAGCGCAGCTAGGCTCGCTCATTGAAGCGGTAAATATATTGGGCTCATTGTTTTATGGTACAATACTAGGTATTTTTTTAGTAGCCTTTATGATGCCCAAAGTGAGTGGCAACGCGGTATTTATGGCAGCAATTATAACCGAGATTTTGATCATTACTATTTACCTATTGAATGGTGTGTCATTTTTATGGTTGAACGCTATAGGTGCTATTGCTATGTGTATTATCTGCTTGCCCAATGCAATGAAATCTAAATGGCAAGGAAGATAAAATTTTAGAAATCACACTTGATAAAGGGCATAGTATTGACAGCAATTTTATAAGTTTGGGCAAAGTATCAGTATATATAGAACATGGGTTTAAGAACAATTATTGAATCGTATTTCAAAGACATAGAAAGCGGATTAACTGCTGAACACATTGCCAAATATTATGCAACTGGCGCAACACAAACTGAATTTCCTAACTTGGTAACACCCAAAATGAGCCAATCAGAAATTGGGAAGATATCTAACAGCAGCAATAAAGGGAAAGGAATATTATCATCTCAAAAGATAGATATCATTCGCACTTTTGAACAGGGCAATACTATAATAGTAGAAGCAACATGGACTGGCAAAGTGGCGCTACCAATAGGACAGATACCTATAGGAGGGGAGCTGAAGGCACATATAGCCAGGTTTTATGAATTTGAAGGTGACAAGATAGTAGCCCAAAGAAATTACGACTGTTTTGAGCAGTTTTAGGCTAATGGGCCTTAGCAGTATTTTAATAAACGCACATTGCCTGAGGGCAATAAATGTTTGTAACTTCGCGTTGGCAAAAGATAATTGCTTTACTAACCAAAATCATTATTCCTCAGATGAAAAAAAGTATCGTTATAGTAGCAGGTCTAGGCATTGCAAGTATGTCGATGGCATCGTGCATAGTATCTAAAAAGAAATATGATGCCGAAACCGCACGTGCTGAAAAAGAAAAAGCTGATAAAATAGCATACAGCAAACAATTAGCTGATCAGCAAGAGGTAAATCGCAGATTGACTGCTACAAATAATGAACAAAGAAATACTATTGCGGCGCTTAATGATAGAATAAAAGGATTAAGAGATAGTATAACCACCCTGCAAGGCAACATTAGGGAACTAAATAACAGGGTGAATGTGCTAGGTGATGAGAAGGAAAACACTAAGCGACAACTAAAAAGCACGAATGAACAAATAGCAGCACAACGCGCTAGACTGGAGCAACTACAAGCATTACTTGACCAACAAAAAGAAGCTGCTGAAGCCCTAAGAAACAAAATAGCTGAGGCACTTAAAGGGTTCAACAGTAGTGAACTGACTGTGAAGATGAAAAATGGGAAAGTGTATATTAGTATGCAGGAGAGTTTGCTATTCCCATCAGGCAGTGCTAACGTGAATCCGAAAGGAAAAGATGCACTTTCAAAAGTGGCTGGCGTGTTGAATACTAGTAGCGATATAAATATCAATATTGAAGGACACACAGATAGTATTCCTATCAGAACAGCCAAATTTGCTGATAACTGGGAATTATCAACAGCCAGAGCTACATCTATAGCACATGTATTGATAGATGACTATAAAGTGACACCAGCCAAACTAGTAGCTAGCGGACGCAGTGAATTTGACCCACTGGCAAGTAACAGCACACCAGAAGGGCGTGCACAGAACAGAAGAACAGAAATAATACTAGAGCCTCGCCTAGACAAGCTGATGGAACTAATGACAGGTGACAAACAATAAAGAATGAATACGTAGAAAAAATAGCCAGGCGAAAAACCTGGCTATTTCTATAATGGCAAATAGTAGACTATTTGCAGTATTGTTTAGAATAAGCTTCGGCCTGGGGATTTTTCATTTTGAATGCTATTCTAAAATCACCACACCCACTATCTTTGACACCTAACTGATGATAAAAGACCCCGCGATAAATATATGCTTGTGACCAGAGTGGGTCTACCTGTGTAACAGCAGTCATATCGGTGATAGCTTTTCGGAAATCTTT